>NZ_QWGJ01000037.1:0-7555 GCF_003435225.1 Clostridium sp. AF28-12
TCTTGGCAGCCCACCATTTGTTGTTTTTCCAGATTGCAAATCTGCAAGAATCATTCTGACAGAAGAAGCCTTTTTGCAGTTCTGCAACTTCACCGCCGCAGCGAGGGCATTTGCCCACCACCTCACGGGGCGGAGTGAACAGGTACTCAGTTCCCTTGATGACCTGATAAGTCCCCACCAGATCTTTCAGCATGGTGCTGATCCCGTCCAGAAACTCCTCTTGGGCAAGCTGCCCGCGCTCGATCTCACCCAGGCGATACTCCCACTCGGCAGTCAGAAGCGGCGATTGCAGTTGTTCCGGCAGCACCGTGATAAGGGATACTGCATCGTGGGAAGGAAGAAGCTGCACCGTTTTCCTGCTCTTTTTTCGCTCCAGAAAACCGGCAGATACCAGCTTTTCCAAAATACCGGCACGGGTGGCCGGTGTCCCCAGACCTTTTCGCTCGGCGTCCTCCGGCATATTCTCTTTTCCGGCAGTCTCCATTGCGGACAACAAGGTATCCTCCGTAAAGTGCTGAGGCGGACTGCTTTTGCCTTCTTTGACGATTGCCGCAGCAACCGAAAGGGTCTGGCCTTCGGTCAGCTCCGGCAGAGCTTTCTCTGCGCCCTCTTTTTTCGTCTCTGCATCCTTCATTTTGGCACGGTAAGCGTCCTCCAGTGCTTTCCATCCGGGATGCTTCACCGTTTTTCCTTTGGCGTTAAACTCCCCACCGGCACACGCTGCAATCGCAACAGTTTCCGAATAGATATGGGGCTGGGCTACGGCGCACAGCAGACGCAGGGCTACCAGCTCCAGCACCGCTTTTTCTCCCGCAGGAAGGGCAGAAAGGTCTGCATCCTTGAGATTTCTGGTAGGGATTACTGCGTGATGGTCGGTTACTTTCTTATCGTTGATTACCGTATGCGGATCACAGGTAATGGCGATCCCTTTGCGAAACGGCATGGCGTTGGCAACCAGATTGACCAGCACCGGCAGGCTGTCTGCCATATCACCGGTCAGATAGCGGCTGTCAGTACGGGGATAGGTGCAGAGCTTCTTTTCATACAGGCTTTGCAGATAGTCCAGGGTCTGCTGGGCTGTAAATCCAAGCAGGCGGTTGGCATCTCTTTGCAGAGTAGTCAGGTCATAGAGGGCGGGCGGCTTTTCGGACTTTTCCTTGCACTCCACCTTTTTGATTGTGACATTGGCGCCCTGACAGGCTTCTTTCAGCTGCTCGGCGCTTGCTCGGTCACTCATGCGCTCCCCGGATACGGTAAGACCGGGCAGCTCCAGCGCCACGGTATAAAAGGGAACCGGCTTAAAGGTGTCGATCTCAGCTTCTCGCTGGACAATGAGTGCCAGCGTTGGGGACATAACGCGCCCGATGTTGAGTGTGCGGTGATACAGCACGGAAAAAAGCCTTGTGGCATTGATCCCCACCAGCCAGTCGGCCTTGGCACGGCAGAGGGCAGCATCACGAAGTCCGTCATAGTCCGCACCAGGGCGCAGGTTTGCAAAGCCCTCCCTTATGGCGGAGTCCTCCATCGAAGAAATCCAGAGCCTTTTCATCGGCTTTTGGCAGCCTGCCAGCTCATAGACGCTGCGGAAAATCAGCTCGCCCTCGCGTCCGGCATCGCAAGCGTTTACCACCTCCGTCACATCCGGGGCATTCATCAGCTTTTTGAGAATATCAAACTGCTTTTTCTTATCTTTTCCTACCACCATCTGCCAATGTTCCGGCAGGATAGGTAGATCATCATATCGCCACTTGGCATACTTGGGGTCATAGCTGTCTGCATCCGCAAGACCGGCCAGGTGGCCCACGCACCAGCTGACACGCCAGCCGTTGCCCTCCAGATACCCGTCCTTACGGACGGTTGCACCGATCACCGCCGCCAAACTCTGGGCAACCGATGGTTTTTCGGCAATTACCAATTTATGTTGAGCCATGATGGTTCCTCCTCTCTTTGAGCCATCGGGACATTTCCCGGTGACAGATACCTACGCAGGGCCTTCCATAATTCCCGCAACCATAGCAGGGGTGGCTGTGGGGTAAAGAAGGAGGACGGGAAGTTTCCTTCCCGCCCTCCGGCCTGCGTGTCATCATGCGTTCATAGGGACTGTCTGTGAAACGGGTCATTTCACACTGTCCTCATCATCTTCTTCTGTGCTGCCCCCGTCAGCGTCCGGCTCGTCCGACTCCTCATCCTCGGTTTCCCATTCCTCGGAATCCTCCTCGCCATAATCATAATCGTCCAGACTGCCATTGCCCTTGGTCTTAGGCTTGTTCTTAACGAGCTTCAAGTAGGCAAATACGCCACCGCCACCAAGCAGAGCCAGCAAAAGGACTATCGCAGCCGGGTTCAATCCGGCAGGCTTCTCTTTTTCCGGCTCCGATGTTTCTGCCGGAGGTTCCGGTGCTTTGCCCGTACATTTACTCTTATCAGTTGCGCAGACCGGGCAGGCCGTATTGACTGCCCCTGCTTCACATTTTGTTGAACAGCTACACACAGCAGCCGGCTCCTCTTTGGGTTTTCCATCTTCCATCAGCGCCGCAAGGTCTGCATCGTCCACCTGATTCAGAAAGTGAACAGCAGTCTCCTTGGCCTCATTCGCCCTATCAATCAGGATGTAAAAGTAATTTCCAGCTTTGGTCGTAACAGTAATAAGCTGCTTATTGCCTCCAAAATCATCCACCAATGCCGCATTCCCCTCCGGTGTAAGTGCCGGTGCCGGTTCTGTTTCTTCCACAATCACATTGCTGTCATTGGTAGAATCCTCTGCCGGTGCCGCCGGAGCCTGTTCTGACCCCTGTGCGAATGCAGGGATCGTAAAGCCAAATGCCACAACCATTGTCAGGCAAAGGGCGGAAAGTGTTTTGCAAATTCTTTTATTCTTCATAAGCGGTAGCCTCCTGATTATTTGATTCCGACAGTTCTGTATCTCTGCCGTGGTTCATTCCACCGGAAAGCATAGCGTTCAGCTGTGCTGGAGTCATGCGTAACGCACGAACCATCTGAACGATTTCCAGATTCTCTGCCTCCGTTTTCTGTGCTTCCAGGGTCTTGAGCTTTTCCTGATATTCCGCAATCTTCTCACGGGTTTTCTCAATTTCCTGGTCGATACGTTCAATTTTGTTTTTTGCCATAACCGTTCACTCCTTTCCACAAAGTCTGTTACCAGTTCATCAGGCCGTAGCCCTTAATACTTTGATAATTCAGGTCATAACTTTTGATCTTGCAGGCATCGCCGGAATTTCCCTCCACAGTATAAACACGGCTGCCATCCGTACCGATCACGATACCCACATGGTCCGCTGTCCCATCCAAATCCCAGTCAAAGAAAATTGCATCTCCGGGAGCCAGATTGTTATAGCCTCTTGCACCCCATTGTCCATGAGACTGGAACCACGGAACACCTTGCCACTCACAGCCTGCAAAGCGCGGTTCACTTTTTCCAGCCTGGTTATAACACCAGGATACAAAGCAGGCGCACCACTCCACGCGGCTGTCAAAGCCATACCAGCTCCAATAAGGATAGCCGCCCACATTGCCGACCTGACGCTTGGCCAGCTCCACCAACTGCGGATTTCCGGGACGGGTTCCATTTACAAACTGTACACCGGTCAAGTCCTCGGAATTGCCCATGTCAGGGGAACCACCGCCAAACAACAGCGGCTTATTGCCCATGGTCTGTCGGTAAACCTGATACATTTCCATCTGCTCCGGGGTCAGTAACTCCGACGCCACAGCGGAAATGGGCTTGCTGGTGAGTTTCACATTCAAAATGTAATACTCATAGGGGACTTCTTCTGAGGTGGTCTCGCCGGTCTCCGGGTCGGTGGAGGTCTCCGTGCGGTAGCGAATCTCCACTTCCTCAGTAAGCGTCAGCTGATACTGTGCTGCAAACACACGCGCCAGCTCTGCCTGAGCGCTCTGCTGGGTGTAACCTTGCAAGACGGCAGACAGAAATGCTGCCAGCTCATGAGGGTCATGGCCGATCATACCAAGGTCATAGCGATACTCGTCATACCCTGGGTGGCTGCTTTCTATGTTGTCGATTTCCTCCTGCAACTGGGCTTCTCTGGCTGCATAATCTGCCTCCACCGCCAGCATTTCCGGGTCATCCGACGGATAGGTGGTGCCGGAGAGAACGGAACCGATGCTCTGCGCCATCATGGAGCAGGAGGACATGGTATTCATCAGCATACAGGTAATGAGGAACAAAACCCCTGCCATCAGGAAACCCTTCTTGTGGCGCATGACGAATGCCCCTGCCTGCTGTACCTTTTCTTTTACCGTCCTTGCGGCTTTTCCGGTTTTGGATGCAGCCTGGGCGGTATTTCCGGCAGTCTGACCGGCGTGTTTGGCGGCGGCATACTGCTTTTTGATGGCCTGTTTTTGCTGCCAGCGGGAAAGAGGGTTGCTGGCAAACTGGGGATTTTCCTGCAAAGATTTCTGGTACAGAACATTTACATTTGCCTTTTCCAGTTGGCGCTCTGCCTGTGCTGCTTTGCGGTACGGCTTCAGCTTGTGGCTGCGATAGCCCTCCCGCACCAGATAAGCGCCGGTCTCCACCGCTTCCTCGGACTTGTGGGCGCTTTCTACGCCCACATTGCCCTGCTCTGTTTCCCGGATCTCTTTGTGGAGCTTGCCCGCAACCAGATGGACGGGAGCTTCCCTGACTCCTTGAGAAACTTTGGAAGGTGGCTTTTTCTTGTCCTCAAAGGTCAGCTTCGAGGTCTTTTTTCCGGTATCCGGGTCAATGACCGTCTGCCTGACCTTTTTCTTTGGGATATTGGCCTGCGCCTTATCTGCTCTGGCTGCAGCTTTCTCCACTTTACGGATCGGCTTTTCCAGTGCAGGGTCAGACCGTTCCTCATCAGTAAAGCGCAGACGCGGTTCCTTATTCAAACCATTCCCCCAGCATGAGGGAGGACATCATGTAGTGCAGCTCTGCATAAATGGCCATTCCCACCGGATCGTTGAACATACAGCCGGACAGATAGGCATAAAACTGTGCCACCACATCGGACAGGATCTTCGCTTCGGTTCCTTCCAGAACCAGATCACCCATACCTTCCTTGGCACGGATGGCGCTCCAGACCTCTGCCAGACGGAGCAGCCCCACCTGACCGGTCTCATTAAGTTCGGCTGCCTGATCTGCCGCCGTGCGGCACTCACTTACCGCATCGGCCATGACTGTAAGCAGCTGGCTGCGCTGGGCATTTACCGCCCTGTCAAAAAACATCAGCGGATTTTTATTCAAAATGTTGGGGTTCATCATCATTCATCCTCCTTCTTTTTCAGTTCCTGGGGTTTGGTGGTCATAATGCGGTAAAGCTCGGTATTCTTCGGGAAGTGATCCACGAAAGGCAGGATTGTAGAGCCATAAAACAGCAGGCCCTCGCCCTCACCGGAGTGGGTCACATAAGATAATTGGTGTGTGGAAATACCCAGCTGCTTGGCGAGGATCTGACGGTCTCCGCCTGCCTGGTTGAGCATATACACGAAGTCGGAGTTTTCAAAGATGTTCTCCACCTCGCGGCTGCTCAAAAGGTCTTTGACATTCTGGGTGATACCTGTCGGAATACCGCCCCATTTGCGGAATCGCTTCCAGATTTCCACCGTATAAGCGGCGGTCTGCTCCTCCTTCAAAAGCAGGTGCATCTCGTCGATGTAGTAGCGGGTAGACTTGTGAGCGGCACGGTTGATGGTAACGCGGTTCCACACCTGATCCTGTACCACCAGCATACCGATTTTCTTGAGCTGCTTGCCCAGTTCCTTGATGTCATAGCAGACAATCCGGTTATCAATGTCCACATTGCTCTGATGATTGAACACATTCAAAGAACCCGTTACATAGATTTCCAATGCCGTTGCAATGTACTGAGCTTCTTTTTCTTCCTGCTCCCGCAGCAAGTTATAAAGGTCCTCCAAAATCGGCATATTCTCCGGCTTCGGGTCATTGAGATATTCGTTGTAAACCAACCGTACACAACGGTCAATAATGGTTTTCTGCACCGGCTGCAAGCCCTCCTTACCGCCCACGATCAGCTCACACAAGCTGAGGATAAAGTCAGACTTGAGTGACAGCGGGCTTTCATCATCCGAATAGTCCAGATTCAGATCCATCGGATTGATATAGTTGGTTGAAGTAGGTGAGATCTTGATGACCTGCCCATGCAGACGCTCAACAAGAGGTGCGTACTCCGCTTCCGGGTCACAGATAATGACATCATCACTGGTAAGCAAAAAACAGTTGGCAATTTCTCGTTTTGCGCTGAAGGACTTACCGGAACCCGGCGTACCCAGAATCAGGCCGTTGGGGTTTTTCAGCAGCTTTCTGTCCACCATGATGAGGTTGTTGGACAGAGCATTGATGCCGTAGTACAGAGCTTCTTTCCCGTTCTGGAACAGTTCCTGCGTAGTGAAGGGCACAAAGATAGCTGTGGAACTGGTGGTCAGTCCTCGCTGGATCTCAATCTGATTGAGACCCAGAGGCAGACAGCTCATCAGCCCTTCTTCCTGCTGGAAGTCCAGCCTGGTCAGCTGACAGTTATACTTCTGGGCAATAGAGCCTGCCTGAAAGATGTTGTTGCTAAGCTGACGGGGATTGTCCGCTGTGTTCAGCACCAGAAAGGTCAAAAGGAACATCCTCTCGTTGCGGCTCTGCAAATCCTGCAAGAGTTTTTTCGCTTCACTGCCGTAGGTAGCAAGGTCAGATGGAATGATGTCCATGTCGTATCCGGCACGGACTGCTTTTTTCTGTTCCTCGATCTTGCTGCGGTCCAGGTCGGTAATCTTTCGCTTTACCGTTTTGATGGCTTTCACCTGATCCACCGACTGAATGTGCATACTCACAATGAGCGAACTTTCCATATCCAGAAAATCAGCCAACAGACGGTCATTCAGCTCCGGTGCGAGAATCTGCAAAAAAGAAACAGCCCCGTATTTCTTGCCCATACGGAACTGCTTGCCGGTGCGAAACTCAAAGGAGCTTGGTGCAATAAAATCCTTTGTGGACAAACCGGAAGGAGCCAGCCAGTCCCATTCAAACTGAAACGGGAGTTGTTCATCCATGTGGAATACCGCATGAAGCTGAAAAAGCCTTTCTTTACCGTCCAGCGTTCTGGCAGCTACACCAAGACGCTTGAAGTTATTAAGTATATCGGTCTCAATACGCTCCAGACGGGGCTTGGCGGCTTTGATGCTGTCCGCGTCGATACCAAAGGTCAGATATTTGGTCTTGATGAGACCGTTGTTACCTCTGGCCAGCTGATTTTGCAGCATTGTGGTGTATTCCTCGCGGATACTGTCAAAGGCGTCCCTCTGGGGCGGGATGGAAATGGAGTTAGCAAAGGTCTCCTCCGATGCCGCAAGGTTCAAAAAAGACAGCTGGAAATGAATCGAGCTGTCAAAATAATTGAGGAAATCACACCAACCATCAAAGATTGCCGTCTTATCTTCGTTTTGGGAGAGCTGATAGTTGATGTCCTGAAACTGGATGGTCTTTGTGTAGTGGCTGTCCGATACGCGGCAGATTCCGTCCGGCCACATCCGTTCATAAGGGATA
>NZ_QWGJ01000037.1:7565-8257 GCF_003435225.1 Clostridium sp. AF28-12
ATTCCGTCCGGCCACATCCGTTCATAAGGGATACTGTCCTGCGCAGATTTTCCTTTTTTGTCCGTGCGGTTAGCGCGGGCAATGGCCGCTTCGATCTGCTTCTTATCGGCGCGGGACAGTTTTTTCTTTGTCTTTACCGGCTGCACAGTTTTTTCCTCGGTTTTTCCGAACATCCGATGCAGCCATTTTTTTATTGCGGTGAACAATGTCATACACCTCCTTATCGAGCATTTCCTGCCGCTTTAATACGGCATAAAAGTTGTTGGTCTGGTAAGGTCGCTGCTTGGGACGGATCACAGCTACTTTGAGAATGTTGCCCACGATCTTTTCCAGGGGCTGTCCATGCTTTTCGTACATAGCCAGCATAAAGAAGGGCAGCATAACCAGCATCATACACATAGCCGCTACACTGTTTCCGGTAGGTTTTCTGAGCAAAAAGAAAAGCGGTACGCCAATAAGCGCTCCGCCCGTGAAGCAGATAAGCTGCCGCTTGGTCAGATTGAACATGACCTTTGTTTTGACTTTTGTTAAGTCCTTGGGTACGGGTACATAAGCCAATGTGGAAACCTCCTTCCGTTTTAGTGCGCCTGAAAGACCGATTTGGCGAGACTGCCGGTTTTGAACAGCGTAAAACATAGCAGTACGGTGTAGCCCACGCAGCTCCAGATTGCCATGATGATGTCATCTTCCAG
>NZ_QWGJ01000038.1:0-7065 GCF_003435225.1 Clostridium sp. AF28-12
AGGATTTCTTCACGCTGGTTGAGATTGTCCTCGACCATCTGTGTGATGGCTTCATCGTCTGTCAGGTTTCGGACGATACAGGGCATATCCGCATACCCGGCAAGCTCGCTGGCTTTCTGGCGGCGGTGGCCGGACACGATCTCATAGCCGCCATCCTCACGGGGACGGACGATAGCGGGCTGAGTCACGCCCTTGTCCTTGACGCTGGACACCATAGCCCGCATTTCTTCATCATCCCGGACTTCAAAGGGATGGTTTTTGAAGGCGTAGAGCTCGTTCAGCTTGATATAGACGATTTGCTCCTTGCCCCGGCGTGGTGCATCCTTCGGCTTTTCGGGTTCCTTCGGAGTGGGAGCGGTCTGCACCGTTGGAGCCGTTTTTTTCTCCGGTTCCTTTTTGACCCCCTTTTTCGGTTTCGGTGCGGAGTTTTGGACTTCGAGGCTGCGTCCTTGTCCTTATCTGCTTTCGGGGGACGGCCCCGGCGCTTCGGCGGTTCCGGCTCTTTGGGCTTTTCCTGTTTTCTCTCAGCCTTTTTGGGAGCCTCCGGCTGCTTTTCCGGTTTCTCCACTTTTGCCGGGTCAGGCTTTTCCACGCCGGGAGCTGCCGCCCGTTCCTCTGCTTTCTTTTCTTTCATAATTTCAGCGAAGTTATAGACAGAAACCTGTGGGTTCTTTACCTCCGGTTCCGTCTTTTTTTCCGGCTCCGGGGAAACGGAAACCTTCTCCGGCTCTTTTGGGGGAGCGGGAGGCGTTTCCTTGCCCGGTCCGGTATCCGTTACCGGCTGTTCCGACGTTTTTGTGGTTTTATCATCTGCCATAAGCATTTACCTCCTGTTTTTTGGCATGAAAAAAGGGGCTCAACTTTTCAGTCAAGCCCCCGTGGGAAGTTCCTCCTTTCTCCGCCATGATACAAAAATACCGCCCGTAGTCTCGTTTGGGCGGTACTTTGTGTAAGATTGGCAGTCCATTATTAAGTTTTTTATTATGTTCCCTTTGTACACCGTTGCAAGGTTCAATTTTGCACCAGAGCGTGTAAACCCAAGTAATCCTGTTCAGCGACTCAGTTTTTACGAAGTGACGAATGAGAGAAACAGGGAATTGCTACAAGAGTATATGAAATATCAAGTAGGTATCAGTGATTTGGCACTAGGAAATATACGAAGTCAATTGTGTTACATTAAAAAATTTCTAGTTTACTTTAATACAATAGAATCCATATGTGAAATTACGGAAGAACAGATAGCAGAGTACTTCAAGCTCCTGCAGGAACAGGAAATTAAGGCAGAAACAGTAAACAGGCAGATATTTGATATTCACCGATTTTTTGCATACTTAAATGTTAAAGGACATATCAAGGGGCAAATTTTTGATCAAAACTATTACAGCCAGAAAGTCTACCCATATCACCATGATCGAAGTGTTCAAGAAGATGAGTATATGGAAATATTAAAAAAGCTAAAGTTTTTCCCAGAAGTACAAAGGCTTATTTTCCTAAATTTATGGGCAACAGGATTACGGATCAGTGAGGTATGTACATTAAAAGGAGACGCATATTATTGGGATGGAGAAGATGCATGGATTAAGGTTTATCAAATTAAAATGAAAGCGGAAAAAATGATACCAATTTCATTGGTGCTTTATCGAATTATGAAAATTTATATAAAAAAGCATCATATCAAATCCACTGATTTCCTTTTCAACTCAAAGGATGGTGGGGCATATAGGATTGGCACATTTGTTAAGGGATTCAAAGCAAGTTGTAAGAAGTATGGAATATATATTTCGGGCGAAACATTCAAAACGCATGATTACAGGCATACATTGGCAAGTAGTTTCTATGATGATGGAGTGTCCATTCAGACGATTCGGGATTACTTAGGGCATAACAATGAAAATATGACAAAGCAGTATATAGACTATATGCCTAAACGGATCGAACAGGCGAATATGGAATATTTCAATCAGACAGAAAATCTTCTTGCAACTGGGATTATTCCAAAGAAGCGGGGTGAAAAAACTGGAAAATAAGATACATATCTATGAATTAGACTGCTATAAGAATGCGACAGAAGAACAGAAAAAGAAAATGAGGGTCCGGAAAGAACGTTACTTCGACCTGGAAGGACTTCCATCAGAAGCAGTAAGAAAGCTCCTGGAAGATTTTGTATGGGAAAGGGGAAAGGAACTTGCTCCAAGTAGTTTGGCGTCCGAAATATTATATTTTAATAATATCCGGCATTTTCTTATAAAAAAGAATATTAAAACATTAAGATATGAGGATGAGAATAAGATTATTTTGCAGCTAAAGAGCTGGATGATGGAGCAGGGATATGCCCTTACAAGTAAGAAGTATCGAAGCGTTTATGAAATTGTAGCAACAGAAACACCTGGCATAGTAAAGCATATGAAGAAGATTCTGAGGTATTCTCAGAAGGATGAGGAGTACTTAGAACAGGATAGAGATGTGTGGGAATTGGATAAGTTTGAATTTCCTCTTCGCAGCAATCCGATAAAGAATGTAAAGACTATAAATTTTAAAGGAATCAGTCAAATAACAATCCGAAAAGAAGTTAAAACAGTAGTTTTTATGCATTTGAAATATATGGCAATAGGAAGTATTACGGCTGAAATGGTAGCGACTAAAAGGTTTTGCAGATATCTGGCATTAAGGTATCCCAAGATTAAATCATTACTAGATTTGACACGGGATATTATGGAAAACTATTTGACCTATCTTCAGACAGAGGCAAAAGAGAGGAAAAATTATCGCTCTGATTTATATGGCTTACGAAGAGTGATTGAAGATGTGGGAAATCATTATGATAGGCAAGATATCAAAAACCTATTTATAAGTACTGATTTTCCTAGCACACCAAGATATCTATTTAAGTTTTATTCGGATGAAACCGTAAAGAAGCTGAATGAAAACATTTTTCAGATGGATGAACAAATAGCGAGGGCATTAATCCTTCATCAGCTGCTGGGAACACGAATTTCGGATACGCTTACACTAAAAACGGACTGTTTGAGCATAAGAGAAAATCGATATTTTATACGAATCGAGCAGGTAAAATCAATCACATTTGAAAAAGCAATTAGTGATGAAATAGCACAGCTTATTATAAAGTCAATTGATTATACCGAGGAACATTATGGAAAGACAAAATATATTTTTGTAAAAAAAGAGGATCTATCGAGACCATTTCAGTATAGCATGCTTCAACATCGAGTCATGCAGATGATTAGGAAAAATGATATTCGGGATGAGAATGGAGAGCTGCTGAATTTTGGAACACATACATTCCGACATTGTTATGGGAAAAAGCTGACAGAGATGCATATCGACGACTGGATGATCGCAAGGCTTTTGGGGCATAAAACATTACAAAGTGTACATCATTACCGAAAGATTGGGAACAAGATAATGGCGGATGAAACGAGGGCAGTCAGAGAGAAAATCGATATGATTTTAATGGATGTGGTAAAGGAGTGGGATGGATATGAAATATGATAAGATGATAGCCGTTAATAAAGCTGAGAGTGAACAGAAAATAAAAAAGGCGATTCGGGCAATAGATGATATGGGTGCCAGAGGACTGCCGATTTCTGTAACAGAATTGGTTCGTTGGACAGGTTTATCAAGAGGATTTTTTTATAAGAATGAGCAAGTCCGTCAGAAACTGGAGGAAGCTATTAAACAGCCACGGCGGATAGATGTACAGCAGTCATCTGAAGAAAGAAATGTTGCAGGTCATAATTTTCAAGAATTGAAGAAAGATTTTAACAGCTGTCAGTCAGAGAATCAAAGGTTAAAGGTTGAAAATGAGCAGCTTCTTCAAAAGTGCAGTATACTTCAAAAAGAGGTGGACACGCTGAAGAAACGGTTGGATCGAAAGGAAATTGCATTGTTAAAAAAACTATAAAGGTTGTGATTAAGGATGAAAGCAAATAAAATCATCGAAATGAGCCAGGAAAAAAGCAGGCAAAAAGTAAAACTGGCAATGGATGAAATTCAAAGAATGCGTAATGAGGGCGAAAGGATTACAGTTTCCGGATTATGCAAAAGAACAGGCTTATCTAACTCGTTTTTTTACAGAAATCCAAAAATCAAAGAAGAAGTACATAAAGCTGTTGATATTCAAAATCAAAGCTATAAAATGAACATAGACGAAGTGGAACTCCTTGATGAGTATAAGGAAAAATTGTTAGCTATGAGAATCGAAATTATAAAGTTGAAAGCAGAAAATCAAAAGCTAAAATCAGAGTTAGATTTTTTGCGAATACAACAGGAAGGTGTGAGTGATGTTAAATGAAGTATGATAAAATCGTAGGGCTCAAGAAACAGCAAGAAAAAGAGAATTTAGAAATTATTCAGAGAGAGATTGATGCGATGCTTCGAAGAAAGGAGCGGATATCAATTACTGCATTGGCAAAATATGCAGGGGTGGATAGGAGCTATTTTTATAGAAATTTGCAGGCCAAACAAATGGTAGAAGAGGCACAATTGAAGCAGGGAGAATGTTATAATCCTAAAAAGGCAATTTTTGATAGAGCAACTGAGGAAGTTAATAAACAGCTGAAAAGACAAATGATTTTATACAAGAGACGAATTAAAGAGCTAGAGCTGCAGATAGAATTACTAGAAGAGGAAAATCAGAAGTTGAAAGAAAGCAAATAGGTAATTTTACATAAAGTAAGAGAGCAGACTTTTGGACAAGAGGATATCCAAGAGCCTGCTTTTTTACTAAATTAAAAAGAAAAATAATTTACACATCGGAGTGATGTGAAAGATGTGAAAAGTATTTTCAAGCATTCCGGGGCAGGTACTGGATTTTATTGTGGTGCTCATTGGACTGGTCATTGTGTTTAAGACCCAGATCAACAAGCTTTTGACGGCAATCTTTACGGAGATCAACAAACAGGCGAAAGAGGTATATTAGATGAGATACCGGGGAGAGATTACGGTTTTTCTGAGTCTGACGCTGATATGTGTACTGTCGCTTGTTCTGGGACTTGTGGAATCGGCGAGAACAGCGGGAGCGAGACTGTATCTTCGGATGGCATCGGATTCGGCGGTGTCATCGGTGATGAGTTACTATAACCGGAATTTATGGGATCGCTATCAGCTCCTGTTTCTGGAATATGAATCGGAGGAGGCGATCAAGGAGACCTTCGGCCGCTATCTTGATTTCTATCTGGAACAGGCAAATATGTATCCGGCGAGACGGGAAAACGTAACACTCTCCGGAATGTCCCGTATGGTGGATGAGAATGGGAGGTGGCTTGAGGAGGAGATCGCTGCCTATATGAAGTACCGCCTCCCGGAGCTTGCAGTGTCCGGAAGCGGGCTTTTGAAGGAAGCGGAGCAGGTAAAGAAAGCGGGAGACTTCCGAACGCTGTATGATTCCTGTTGCCGGTCCGGACGTTCGGTGCGCAGGCTGGAAAAGGCGGGGCAGGCGGTTGAAAAGTCACTGAAGACGATAGAAGAAACGCGGAAAAAGCTTTGCGATGCGGCAGATGAAGAGAGAGCGGCTGCATTTAAGAGGCATGCGGCTGTTTTAAAGCGGGAACTAAAAGGATTTCCGGGTCTGGTGAAACAGTTTCAGAAGGAACTGGAGCGCCTGGAAACAGAGAACCCCAAAATGGATTCCGGACAGATGGAAGATGAGACGGCATCCGGGACATTGGGACAGGAAATATCTGCATGTAATGAGGTGATCAAAAGCGCAAAGGAGCGGCTTGCGGGATATCTGCAGATGGAAACGCAAACCGGGCGGAACCTGGAGCTTCTGGAGGAGGCATGCAGGCTTCTCAATATGGAATCGGATGCGGAAGACGAAGAGGAGGAAGAAACAGAATGGGGACAGATCAGTCAGTGCGTGGAGGAGATGGAGAACTTAGAGTCAGTGGATTCTGGTCCGAAGGATAAGAAGAAAGCGGCTGCATTGGACCGTCTGGAGGAACTTTTTGACAAAGAACTGCTGGATATTGTTCTTCCAGCAGGAACGGAGATCTCGCAGAATGCTGTTTCCTTAAAAGGAATCCCGTCCATGTCGAAATATCAGAATGATACGGGAAACTCAGACGCAGAGGGAACCGGGCTTTTGGAGGCAGCATCGAGACAGATGGCTGTAAATGCATATATTCCACTGTATTTCTCTTCATTCTTAAAAGAAAATGGATCAGAACCATCGGCATTGCGATATGAGATGGAATATCTTCTCACAGGGAAGAAATCGGACCGGGAAAACTTAAAAAGTGCTGTGAACCAGGTACTTACACTCAGAGGCGCAATGAACTTATTGTTTTTGCTGAATTCCCCGGATAAAAAGGCGGAGGCGGATGCTCTGGCGGCAGCAGTGTCAGTGGGAATCGTACCAGCGCAGATGGCGTTGTCCTTTTTTATCCTGGTGATGTGGGCGTTCGGGGAGGCGGTGCTGGATGTAAAAACGCTGTTGGCAGGAGGGAAGATACCGTTCTGGAAGACTGAAGGAACCTGGAAGACCAGTCTTTCCGGGCTGTTGGATCAGTCGTTTTTGAAGGAGACAGGGGAAAGTTCCGGGGAGGGAAGAACATATACGGAGTATTTAAACTGCTTGATCTTTCTCATGGACCGGAAAACAAGAAATTTCCGGATGATGGATCTGATCCAGTGGAATATCCGGGCGGAACAGTCGGATTTCTCGGTGGTGAGCTGCGCATACCGGATTGAGATCGAGACGGAGGTTCTGCAGAAGCATATGTTTTTTCAGAAAGAGGAATATAAGGGAACTGTATATGCGGCGGGATCATATTAATGCTGTGGAAACAGCCCCATCATCTGACTATAAGCCGGTCTGCGCACTTGCTGTGCTGACCGTAAGAAAACATAAGCTGGAAGGCAAAAATCCCATCGGCGCAGCCGATCTGGAATGGATTTTGCCTGTAACTATGAAGGTACTGAATTTAATTTAACCTATTGTGCTATTTCAAATAAAACGTTTAAAAACTTGTAAAAACCGCAAAGAATCCCTGTTTTTTTGATAAACAAATTTTTTAGAATATCAGTTCTTTGATTTTTCCAAGT
>NZ_QWGJ01000038.1:7075-8113 GCF_003435225.1 Clostridium sp. AF28-12
CAAATTTTTTAGAATATCAGTTCTTTGATTTTTCCAAGTTCGCAGGTTTCACCGAAAATACTGTTTAATGCAATGCAGAGGTTGTATGCCAATACTTTATTAACCAAACGGGTGCATAAGCCCTGAAAGCTTTTGGCAAGTACTCTTTCTGCATTTAACTGACCGCTTAACTGTGAAAAGACAGTTTCTACCCGTCTTCTCAATTTGAAGATCAGCTGACGCACCGATTTTGGCCAGTTTTCTTTACTGTTGGAACGCTTGAGTGCAAAAAGACAGATCGTTTGTTCCTGCATTTCCTGCATGAGTTTTTCGCCAACATATCCTTTATCTGCTAAAATTGTAATATTTGAACAATTATCCACCAGATCCCGTAATCCTTCACGGTCATCTGTGGATGCCGGCGTAATCTCAAATGCAGTAATGTAACCTTCTAATGTGACCAGGGCATGCACTTTATAGCCGAAGTAAGTTTCCTTTTTAGAAGGGCACTTTCCGTAATCAGCACCCTGGCTGCGAAATGTTTTGCAGTATCGTGCACGTCCAAATTTGCAGACTGCAAGCGGAAAACTATCAATAATGCAATAAGAACTGACCGGAACCGGAAAAACAGAGAGCATCTTTTGTCTTAATAATTCGGTTGTCTGCATCAGAGCACGCCTCGTTCTGTTAAAACGACTTCTGCTGCAAAGCCGCGGAAAAAGATGTCTGTAATTCTTTTTCACGAAAGAAAACCAGGCATTTTCAGAATCAACGCCAAGCAACTCACCACAAAGACTAATGGTAATGATTTCCGAATCAGATAGTTTTGCATCTAAAACATGCCGTCGCTTGGCAACCTCAGGAAGTGCAAACTGATGATACAATTCGTCAATAATAACGTAAGTGGTTAAAATAAAGTCTTCAAAAGTTGCAATAACAGTGGTATTATTATTTTGGAACTTCAACATAATGATGCCTCCTTTCGTTGTATTGCCTACAAATAGGATAGCACATTTTGTTGAAGTTTCTTTATATTATTTTATCTAGCACAACAGGTTA
>NZ_QWGJ01000039.1:0-6089 GCF_003435225.1 Clostridium sp. AF28-12
TCTTTCTATAGTGCTTACAGTATACCAGATTCATTAAAAAAAGTCTCTCAAAGTGTCTTAAATTACGATACCATTATAGAACCTTTGACGGAGATGGATACGGACTTCATGCTGAAAACGCTGGACCACATCAAGGTTTTTGAGGACGGAACATTGTTGGTAGTGTTCCTGGATGGAACGGAGATTGAATGTAAAAATGAATGAAATATATTGAAAAGACCATAGAAACTATTGCGTTTGTAAGAAATCCTGTGGTCTTTTTTAAATTAGTATGGTATAATTACACATTAAAGAGGTACGTGAAGAGGTGTGAAAAGATGTGTGTACAAATAAATTACAAGAAATTGTGGATTAAATTAGCAGAATTGGAAATGGATAAAGCAGAGTTTAGAAAAGGAGTTGATTTATCTCCAAATACAATGACCAAATTAAATAAAAATGAAGAAGTATCAATGCAGATAATTTTGAGAATTTGTAAATTCTTAAAATGTAATATAGGCGAAATATGTGATGTGGTATTTGAGGAGGAGAAGTAGTTATGAAAGAACTGTATTTGCCAAATTTGAAAAGCATAAAAATTAGTAATTATACTTTGTACCAACAAGAGCCGACATTTGATTTTGAGTTTAAAGATGGCATTAATGCAGTTGTTGGTGCAAATGGTATTGGAAAAACTACATTTGTTAATATTATTATTTATTGCTTAGTAGGACATAAAAAGAAAAAGAATAAGGTAACCAAGAATTCAAAAAAGCCGGAATTTGAGTATATTGACGAAGACTTTTTTAGTTCTAGAATAAATAATGAAGCAGACGATATTATGAATATGTCAGCTCGAGCTACGTTGGAATACTATCTAGGTAAAACAAAAATTTCGATAACACGAAGTTTAGTTGATAATTCTATAGATGAATTATGTATTGATGATGAGGGGATACCTCAACCCAATGATAGAATTTATCAAGAAATTATAGAAAAATACTCAAAAATTTCTCAGTTCCAAGATTTTGAGTTGTTGGTAAGAGAATTTCTTTTTTTTGATGAAAGAAGAAACAATGTGGCTTGGGAAGTTGATAGCCAAGATAACATTTTAAGGATTTTGCTTTTAAAGGAACAATATCATCTTAAAATTAACGAATTGGAAGAAAAAATAACCAAAGCAGATACAAGAGGAAGGCATAAAAGTGAAGACAAACGAGTCGCAGAGGCATCATATATAGAATTAGTAAAATCAAGAGATGATATTGTTAATCAGACAAAAGATGGAAGCAAAGATGAAGAGAAGGACGTTAGTGTTGATGATGAAACTAATCGTGAAAGATTAGTTCTTAGAAAAAACAAAATTGATACGGACATATCCAATAAGAAGGAGATGTTATTTGCACTACAGGAAATGGTTGAGGAAATAACGGAAGATGTCGCTTTAACAGAGGGAAATATAGCTAATATTTCAGTGTCATATGATAATATTGTTTCCGAGATAAAGAGGTTAGAAACAATGTTATATAGGAGTATATATAATAAATTACCCGATTATTATTATACAATTGAAAAGACTCTCTTAACTGAGGGTAAGTGTCTGGTCTGCAATAAAAAATCGAAAGATATCCAGAGAAAGGCTAGTCAGATAAAACAAAGTGGAAGATGTATGATTTGTGAATCTGAATTGGCAGAAAACATTTCGTTTGATGATGATTGGGTTGAAAAATTAAATTGTTTACACGAAGAGAAGAAGGAAAAATTGAATGAGTTAAATAACCTAAAAAATCAATTAGATAGATTAAATTCGAAGTTTCAGAACCAAAAAAAAGAAATTAATAGGTTGAAGAATGAACTTGAAGATTTGAATAGGACGAAGATTGTTGTAGAAAGTGAACTGAGCCAAAATAATCCAGAGTCCAATCAAGGAGATATGTATACGGAAATATTAAGAAGTAAAGAAAAAGTCATAGCAGATTTAGAAATTGCAATTAGAGATGCATATAATGAACGAGATGGCTACAAGAAAGAACTTTTTGAATATACGCAGAAATTTAAGGGCGTAATCAATAACTTAAATGAACGATTATCAAGCTATTTTAATAAATATGCAAGTACATTTATTGGAATGGATTGTAAGCTTTCAGTAACAAGTAAAACTCTAAATAAAATACCACATTTTTATTATGTTCCGGAAATTAATGGACAAGTAAGAAAGGGAATATGGTCAGTTTCAGAATCTCAAAGATTTTTTATTGATCAAGCATTTAGAATGGCGGTCATTGATTATTTACAAAATGAGATTGGAAGATTTAGTACTTTTTTTATAACAGAAACTCCGGAGGGAAGCTTGGATATAGCATATGAATCACAAGTTGCAATGATGTTTAAAATATTTGCTGAATCTAATAATAAAATAATTTTTACTTCAAATTTAAATAGTTCAAATTTTTTAAAAGAGTTGTATAGGTCGATTCCAAAAGAGGAAAGAACGTTGAGAACTCTTGATTTATTAAAAAAGGGAAAGGTAACAAGAGTTCAAAGAAATAAATGGAATCAGCTTGAAAATATTGTTAAAGAGATTATGGAGGTGTAACATGGAAAATCAATATGAATTAAAAAATGATATTTTAATTGTTGCATATTTCATGGAAAAAGGAGGGTGGAACGCTGTTAGTAAAACGAACTTTCAGCGTGTACTTTATTTTGCAGCAGTACTTTCACCAGCATTTTTAAAAGACTATGAATGGACATATGGCTTTTATAACACTATGTATGGGCCAATTAATAAAGATTTAACAACGGATATAGAGGAACTATTTGCTAAAGGGTTGCTATCGCTTGTAAATCGAAAAATAACATCTAACAGAGTAGAAGAAAAATATGTAATATCTATACAAGGAAAAAGAATAGTTGAAAATCATATAATGAAATTGGAGTACGAGATTTCGAAAATTTTGTGGCTGGAGACAATAGTTAAGGTACTTACAATTTATGAAGATAATTTTTTGTCAAAACTGATAAAGGAAGATCCAAATGTCTCTTATATGAATTCAGGGAATCAAAAAACTAAGATACCTACAAATAATACTGAGGATAATTTATCTAATGAATTAGTGAAATATTTGGAGGAAAACGGGAGAGAAAAGCTTAGTCTAGAAAGAAAAGCAGATGAGGAATATTTATTGTTATTTTTTGACCTGCTTTATAGAAAGTATAAAGGGGGAAGATAAGAATGCTCGAAATACTTTCAGATTATTTTGAAGAGGTTGATTCTGTTCTTGAAGAGAATCCGATTCTTCGATTAGAGAAACTTTTGGATGGTCATCGAAATGTTACGCCGGGTGAAATAACTCAGTTGAGTATAAAAATGAAAAAGCAATGGAACAATTATGCAAAATATGGATTAGAAATGTGCATTGTTTTGACAGAAGAAGAATGTGATGGAGAGGAATTAGTATATAAATATGATTTCACAGAAGATATTGAGACGATTATTCAGAACGGCAATAGAACTTCAAAGATCTATTATTTGAATTCACAGAATAAAGTAAGCGAAATAAAACAATCTGAAGAAATTTTAACCGTAGAACAATGTAGTACTATTTCTAAGCAAATTAACAAAATTGTTTTACATTTAGGCATGAAAGGAATTGATCTTTTTATAGATGGAGTAATTTTTTCGGCTGACAATTTCATGAGAAGTTATAAAGATTTGATGGATGCCGAAAGTATGTTAAGTATATATGATTATGAAAAGTTATTAAAGGGATTTTATGAACAGAATATTCGGTATGATATAAATAAGAGGTATTTTTTGAGAAAAGATGATATTCCTAAAGAATATCATTCAGATACCATTGAAAAATATGCTAAATTATTAAGAAACAAGCCAGAAGAATTTTTTCAAATTGATTTTGTAAAATACTTAAAAGATCATTGTCGGGATGCAGTAATAAAAGAATACACAACTGTGACAGGTGATAGATATGATGTGTTAGTTCTTAATGAAGATAATCATCAGGTATACGTTTTTGAAATCAAATGGTTGGGACGATCTATAACAACGGGAATGAAAGTCTTCGAAAACTATAATGATGATAAAAGAGCAATTTCAGGAGCATATCAGTTGCTGGATTATGTTACTAATGCAGATACATATAAAGAATATTTTTTGGAATTTCCGGTATATTGTGCAATTTTATTAATTTTTGATGCAAGAGATTTTAATACAGATATTATTTATCCAGAAGATGTTTTGGGAATTCCTAATTTAGATTTAAGTAAAAGATTCTTTATGGAGAAAAGTAAAATATCAGCAAGTAATGTATATTCAAGTAGAAGGAGGTGAGATATTTGTCATATAAGATAGTAGATTATAGCCACGAATATGGTTCGATAATGCAATTTGGAAAAAATAAAAGTGTATACATTCATAGATGGTATCCATTCGTAGAAGGATATTCAAAAGAATTTA
Source organism: Clostridium sp. AF28-12 (assembly GCF_003435225.1). Taxonomy (NCBI): domain Bacteria; kingdom Bacillati; phylum Bacillota; class Clostridia; order Eubacteriales; family Clostridiaceae; genus Clostridium; species Clostridium sp. AF28-12. Next base: position 4,457 of record NZ_QWGJ01000039.1, read on the forward strand.
TTTCTAAAATTGTTGACGAATATAGAAAACTACATAAAGGCAAGAATATAATTTGTTTAGAGCCTTTTGCTGGAAGTGGTACAACACCTCTAGAATTACAAGATATGGGATATTTATGTTATTCGTTTGAAGTAAGTCCGTTTATGTATGATTTGGCGTGTTGTAAAATGGAAACAACATATACAACAAAAAGTTTGGACAACTATTGTGAGCAAATTGCCCGTTATTTTAATGAACCGGATGTGTACTCTGAAGAAAAAATCAAGACAGATTTTAAAACTTTGGTTGAACAAGAGGGCATAGATAAATGGCTTTTGAATAGAGATGTTAGACTAGGGATTTTGGATATATTAGAAGGAATAAATAAGTTTCACAGTAAAAAATATCAAAGGCTATTCAAAGTGGCATTAGCTTCTATATTGTTAGAGGTCAGTAATGTTTATAGGAATGGTAAGTGCGTTTCTTATAAAGAAAATTGGAAAGAGGTTATAAATTATTCTCGAAAAGATGTGCATAAGATATTTTTAAATAGGCTTAATAATGTTTTTAGAGCAGATATTTTACAGATGGAAAAAATAAAATCTAAGAAAAAATTGTTTAGTAATAGGCAATATTGTTATCATGGAGATTGTAGAAAACTGATATTTAGTAAAATTCCTGATAATACAATTAATCTGGTTATTACATCACCTCCATATCTTAATTCACGAGATTATACAGATACTTATATGGTTGAATTAAAAAGTTTAGGATATATGGAGGACTTAACTGCTGTGCGGCAGTTGAGAGAAAAAACTTTGCGTTCACACGTACAGATTAAATGGGGGGAATTAGAGACTTTAGAAATTGATGAATTAAAGAAAGCATTAGAAGATATTGAAAAATATAAAGATAAGTTTTGGAATAATGAATTATTAAATATGATTAGAGGGTACTTTTTAGATATCAATACGTTATTTAGTGGGTTGAGTAAAAAAATGGCATCGGATGGAATGATTTTTTTTAATGTTGCAAATTCAGCATACTATAACGTGGAAATAGAAGTTGATATGATTGTGTGCAAAATCGCAGAAAATAATGGGTTTAAAGTTGAAGAAATTAGAGAAGCTCGGAGGGTTAGAACTAGTAGCCAGCAAAAGGGTATTAGTGAAGGTTTGAGAGAAAGTGTAATTGTATTAAGAAAATAGAAATGGATTGTTTAATTTTGCAGCCTGCTGTTAGAATAGGAGTTATTTCTGGCAGCAGGAAGCTGCAAAAATATTCTTAATTGCTCTCTACGGAAAGAAACGGGAATATTTATAAGACGAACTTTTTTGGCAGAGTTAACTTTTTTCGTATTGATGAATAAATACGGATTAGTTAGGAATGTCAGAAGGTAAGTAGGGTAAACGCTATCCTCCATAAGTGGGGTATAAACCTTTTCGCAAAAGGTGACGGTTTCGCTATTTAGTATAAGAAGAAACTTTCACTGCATGTAGAGACGGTTGTTCTTTTGTCCCAACTGAAACAAAAGCCGGATGATTACATTAATGTCACGATTGAACTTGATGATATGGATATAACATCTGCAGAGACTAAGGCTACATATGATGATGAAGTGCTATACTAACGTTGTAACAGTAGTGGCTAATAA
>NZ_QWGJ01000004.1:0-221804 GCF_003435225.1 Clostridium sp. AF28-12
TCCGTAATGGAGTGGGATGCTGAGAAGGTCCGTTAAGACAGACAGGAGAAGTAGTTGCGTACAAAGATTATCAATGAGCAGTTAACAGATTTATTCTATAACTTTATCGAGATGGAAGACCGTATTGCGGTCAATGACCGGTATGCAGACTTAAACAGCTCGGATATGCGGTTTTTGTCCGCCGTAGGAAAAGGGAGCCACCCAAGGACCATCACCCAGGTCGGTGATTACCTGCGTGTCGGGAGACAGACGGCACACCATGCATCCAGCAGCCTCATCCGGAGAGGATATCAGAACCTGCGGAGGCAAAGCGTCTGCTCATCTACCGTGGCAGGGGCTTACAGGGAGCGAAGACCAAGGCATACCGAAACGGATATAAGGGAGCCATGTATCCCTGGGAGGCTGCCAGACCGGAGTACGGGGAGACCACCCCGGAAAGAGGCATGGCAGATCCGCAGACAGGGGAGAGAACCGCCATCTATACCGGGAAAAAGGAACTGCATATCTCAGCAGATATCAGCCATGCCGTATGGAAATATTATCAGGCTACCGGTGATGAAGAGTTCATGAAGCAGTGGGGCGATGAGATCCTTCTGGCTACTGCAGTATTCTGGGCAGACCGTGTGGAATGGGACGAGGATGGCAGGGTATGCCATATCCGTGATGTGATCGGACCGGATGAGTACAAACAGCGGTTGACGGACAATACCTATACCAACTACATGGCACGGAATAACCTCCGCCTGGCGGTGCAGATCGCAGAAAGACTGGAAAAAGAGGATCCGGAATATCTGGAAGAGCTGAATAACCGCTGGGAGATCTGTGAGATGCTGCCAAAGATCCGCAGGGCGGCGGAAGGAATATATCTGCCGCCTGTGGGAAAGGATGGCATCCTTCCCCAGTTTGCCGGTTACGGGAAGCTGCAGGAGATGGATCTTAGCTACTACAAGAGCTTTGGAAAAAACGCAGCCGCCGAAATACGGAAGGAACATACCGTTATGGAGCTTGAGAGCTTACGGGTGCATAAACAGGCAGACCTCGTCCTGCTATTGCAGCTGTTCCCGGAACTTCCGGAAGAAGCCGGTGGGACACAGCGCAGGCAGGTACGGGAGAAAAACTACGAGTTTTATGAAAAACACACGCTCCATGAAGCATCCTACAGCTTTGCCACCCATTCCCTGATGGCAGCTTCCCTGGGAAGGACACAGGAAGCCTATGAGCTGTTCCGCCAGTGCTGCGATGTGGATTTAAGCTCCGATGGGGAGAATGCACCGGCAGGAATCTATGCAGCCTGCATGGGCGGCATCTGGCAGTGTGTGGTAGAGGGCTTCTGCGGGGTACGGATCGAGGAAGATGCCCTGCGGATCGATCCCTGCCTTCCCGAAAAGTGGGAAAGCGTGAAATTCCGCATCTGTTACCGGAAAAGCACCCTGGATATCAAGGTAACGAAGAATGCACTGACCGTCAATAACAGGAGCAGCCACCCGGTACCGCTTAGCTTCCGTGGGGAAGCGGTGTGTCTGGATGGCACCGTGAGCAGGATCTTCCCGCTCCATTCCCCGGAATAAAACAGCATGACAGAACGCAGACAGGAACAACCTGTGCACTCTAAGGAGTGTACAGGTTGTTTTGCTTTGAACACTGCTCATGCGCAAAGAGTCCACAGGCAAACTCGTTATTGCTGGAAAAAGGATAGGAATCCACCATCCGGTATACCATAATGTGGACAGGAAGACCCGGGTAGAACCGGACGGAAGGAGACTGGTGAAAATGACAGAAATCGGAGAAGAGACACTGAAGCAGTACAGGGGATATCTGGCGGATCGGGAAAAAAGCATCGCCACCATTGACAAATATCTGCGGGATATCCGTACCTTCCTGCAGTGGATGGGAGAAAACCGGAGCATTACCAAGGAAAAAGTGATCGCCTACAAGGCATGGCTGCAGGAGCATTACAAAACGAGCAGTGCAAACAGCATGCTGGTAGCCCTGAATGGATTTCTGGACTTTATGGGAGAAACGCAGAGCCGGGTGAAGACGGTAAAGGTACAGAAGCAGATGTTCCGTTCCACAGAAAAGGAAATAAGCAGGGCAGAATACAAAAAGCTGATCGAAAAGGCTTACCGGATGGGACGGGAGCAGACCGCACTCATCATGGAGACCATCGGAGCGACCGGGATCCGGATCAGTGAATTGAAATATATCACCGTAGCCGCTGTGAAAAGCGGGAAAACAGAGGTTTCCTGCAAGGGAAAGAAAAGACAGGTGTATCTGGTGAAAGAGCTGAGGGAGAAGCTGCTCAAATACTGCAGAAAAAAAGGGATCTGTAAGGGAAGTGTGTTCGTCAGCCGCTTCGGGAATCCACTGGACCGCAGTAATATCTGGTCGCAGATGAAAGCCATCGGTGCCGCAGCCGGAATCTGTCCGGATAAGGTATTCCCCCATAACCTCCGCCACCTTTTTGCCAGGGTGTTCTGGGAAAAATGGAAGGATCTTTTTTACCTGGCGGATATACTGGGACACAGCAATGTCAACACGACCAGGATCTATACCATGACCACTGTTAAGAACCATGGAAGACGGATGCAGGTGCTGGGATTAGTAACATAAGCTTACCGATCAGGTCTGAATCAGAGCGGAATAAGAGAAGAATCAGAGCAGATGTGAGAAAAATCGGGGCAGAAAAACAAAAATACCACATAATCTGCATTATGTGGTAGAAATGGTATCCAAAAGCGGTGTCTATACATAATGGTATGTTTCCTTACCTGGAAATACTGTCCAAAAGTACCATAATTTTTCTCCGCAATTCATATATACCAAAAATAAATTTGTATGTCAATGATACAATTCGACTTTTTTCGCAAAAAATTGTGCAGAATCTGATACAGAATCCGTAAAGGGTCTATTTTCACAATACAATCAGCGTATAAAACATATTTTTAATACGTTTTGCATAAGGCAATCCCTGTCTGCTTCTACCACATAATGCAGATTATGTGGTATTGCCCGGAAATATTGCCCACATACAATTTTGTCCCCAATATTCGGCAGCTTGTCTTTGCATGGAGCAGATCGTTCGCTCAGTGGTAGTCCACAGTAACAGCTCTCCGTTATGAATAATGTGTGTAAAAGAATTGTGTAACAGAATTCTCCTTTAAAATGTTCCCCTTCCCGATTTTTTCGGGGGGGGGCAAACATTTTGTAACGAAATTCAGTACAAAACGAAAGACGTGATGATGCGTATGGAAGGAAAGGAACATCTGAACAGGATCAGCAGAGAAACGGCAATGCAGATTGCCGGCAGAGAGTTACCCCGGGTAGAAAAGATCCATTTATGGGTTTTTCCTGCTCTTTCCTATGAAGAAGGAATTCCGGTGTACCTTCTGAAAGCGTATGCCGACCTGACTTCTTACGATATCATCCTGGATGCAAGGAATGGAAACATTATCAAAAGGACAGAACGCTGTCTGTAAGGAATGAAAATAGATACTTAAGGATAAACCGGAAAGGAAACCAGAATGAGTGAGGAACCCAAAAAGACTGCCAGAGTACAGGCAGGGGAAGAAGCAGTGGAGACCGTGAATGAAAAGACCCTGATGGATCAGCTGGATTCGATGAAAACAGCATTCCGTGGTTATGACAAGGAAGCTACCTGCGAACTGCTGCAGACGCTCATCCGGTCGATGGAGACAGAGAAGAAGGAAGAACACCGTGTCCTGCTCCAGAAGAACCAGAGACTGGTGAAAGAAAAGGAAGCACTGACCACGCAGATGGCAGAGCTTCTGATGAAGGTGGACTCCCTGGAATCGGAAAACCAGCGGATGATGGAACAGCAGAATACCATGCAGAAGAAATATGAGGAGCTGGCAGAAAAGCTGAGCAGGATTTCGGAAAATGCCATTGAACGGGAAACCGAGCTTTCCGCTTACCATCTGCGGGAACAGCAGATGAAGGAACGGGAAGCTGCCCTGTTAAAAATGGAGTCGCAGAAAGAAGCGGAGCTGGAGCAGATAAAGAAAGAGTTCCAGGAGGGGCTGGAGGCAGAGAAAGCAGAAATCCTTGCGCAGGCAGAAGAGGAAGCGGAAGGGGTAAACAATCGGGCAGAGCAGCTGCGGAGGAAGTTACAGGACTTCCGGCAGATCATCAATGTGATACTGGACTTTGACCCGGAAAACGGGGTGCAGACAGACTCTTTGGAAAGTGCAGGAGTACCGCATGACTGAGCTGGAATTTGAACTGGAGTTTAAGAAACGGAAACTGCAGAAACGAAAACAGCGCAGGATGGAGCTTCTGATCATCGGTGCACACCTGGGCGTGGTACTTGTACTGCTCTACTGGATGTTTGGCATCGGCATGGTACACGGCAGATCCATGCGCCCCGCTTACCGGGATGGAGATCTGTTTCTGTACCAGAGACGGCTCTTTCGGGAGCCGGATTATGGAGATGTGGTGGTCATCCACAGGCAGGATCTGGAACGGGACATTGTAAAGCGCATTGCAGGCAAGCCGGGAGATGTGATCGATCTGGATGACCTGGGACACCTGACCAGAAATGGGGAACGGGCAGCGGAAACGGAAATCCTGTTCGGGGAACAGGACAGGGATGACTGGATCACCTTGCCCTATACCGTACCGGAAGGATGCTACTTCTGTCTGGGGGATAACCGCCCGAGGTCAGAAGACAGCAGAGAGCTTGGAGCATTCCGCAGGCGGGAGATTACCGGGAAGGTTCTCGCACAGTTCCGGCTGTCATCGGTAAAGTGACCATTCGGGAATCTGCCCGGAGCTTTCGTACAAAAGAAAAATACCAACATGAGAAATAAGGAGAACGGCATGGAACTGTTGAAGGAGGATGGCTGTATCGGCGAAAAGGCATTCCATGGGGAAAAGGAGTGCTTTTTCCAGCCATTTTACAACGTGGAGAAAAAGAGGATCTGGGGAGCGGAAGCCCTGTTCCGTCTGAAGGATGAAAACGGCAATTACTACAACATGGATCAGCTTGCAGCAAAAGCGGAAGAAGAAGGATGGATCGCTGAGATCGACAGATGGGTGTTCCGGGAAGCCTGCAGAAGGATCCCGGAGCTGAGAGCCTACGGACTTAAGAGGATCAACATCAACTTATCCCCGGAGGTCTGTGAGGTTCCGGAGACCGTACCTAACATCATGCAGATACTCAGAAAGTATGAAGTATCAAGAAGTGAGGTCTGCATGGAGATCACCGAGATGTGCAAGGTCAGGAATGCAGAGAATTTCAGCTGCATGGTGGAACAGCTGAGCAGCCAGGGGATCCGGCTGGCGTTAGATGACTTCGGCAAAGGGGAGAGCAACCTGCTTCGGCTGTCCCAAATCCCGTTCCAGACCCTGAAGCTCGATAAGGAACTGGTCTGGGGAACGGAGAGAAGCAGGATGGCAGAGGATCTGGTCGAAGAGATAATCCGTATTGCACACCGTCATAACATCCAGGTCACGGCAGAAGGAATTGAGACACTGGACCAGGCGAGAACCCTGGCATCCTGGGGATGTGATTACCTGCAGGGGTATCTCATCGCACCGCCTCTCAGCTATGGGAAGCTTCTCACCTTCCTTGAGGAAAACGGAAAAAGGAACTTCCTGGAAGAATAAATAAGGATAAGAAGGAGAAACCGATGAAAAAGGAAAACAATGGATCAAGACCCCTCAGGGAGGAACTGAACAGTTCTGCCGTATCCGAGCAGAATGCAGCCGCATCCCCGGAACTGGCAAACCAGGCACAGATCTTAAAAGAACTGACGGAACATTTTCAGGTACGCAAAGGTACCTGTTGATTTTACATAGATTTTAATGAATACGATGCAAAAGGAGAGAACGTATGAAGAAGCGTAAAGGAAAGACGAAACGATGGCTTGCCGGAATCCTGTCGGCAGTGCTGGTAATCGGATCCATCAATCTTGTGGATGCTTTAGAAGGAAGTAATGGGGAAAGTGCACTGTATGATGCACCGGAGCTTACCATCACGCAGGGAGCCACAGACTATGATCTGATGAAAGACATTACCTATGACAGCAGCATGTATGAACTGGCTGTAGTGAATGATGGCGGATTTGATGTCAATACCGTGGGAGACTATGAGGTAACCTATTCCCTGACTTCCAAGGATGATGGAACGTTGGAGCCGGGAGATTCGGGGGATGCTTCCAATTCGGATAATGAAAACAAAGACCAGAACAGTGGAGACAATCAGGGAGGGGATAACACCCAGACCGGCGATAACTCTGATAATGCGGGTTCTGATAACGGATCCGACAGTTCTGACAGCAGCAATGGAGGAGACAGTGCGGATGCCGGACAGGGAGATACGGGTTCTGACAGCAGCAATGCAGAAGACAGCATGGATGCCGGACAGGGAGATACGAACTCTGACAGCAGCAATGCAGGAGACAGCACGGATGCCGGACAGGGAGATACGAGTTCCGACAGCAGCAATGCAGAAGATACTGCAGATGCGGTCAGCGGAGAGGATGCAGTACAGAGTGAGGAGAATACCGGAGATACCGGTGTACTGGGTGTATCCAGGCCGAGAACGGGTGTAGATATGAGCTATCAGTCAGAGCCCGTGGGTGCGGAAGCCGTTGATGTAACAAAAGGGGATGACACCAATACCGTTGATACGCAGGAAAAGCAGGTCATCACCTTTACAAGAACGGTTCATGTAGTAGCGGCTTCTGAGGACAAAGAACCCGTGTATGTAGCACGGGAACTGGTGCTGACACAGGGAGAGGAAGACTATGACCTGACAGATGAAATTGTTTATGATGATGTAAAATATACACTGGAAGCAGTAGAACTTGGTGGTTTCGATATTAACAAGATCGGCTCCTACGAAGTGACCTATTCCCTTACGCCTGTGACAACAGAAGGAACACAGGAAAATGGACAGGATGACACGCAGGAAAATCAGGTCATCACATTTCAGAGAAGGGTTACTGTGAAAGCAGCCGTGGAAGAAAACGCTTTGTATGAAGCACCGGATCTCTACTTAGAGTGGGGTCAGGAAGATTATGATCTGACGGAAGGCATTATTTATGATAAAGACCTTTATGAAGTAAAGGTATCTGATCCTGGAGATTTTGATATTTATACTTTAGGAGAATATGAAGTAACCTATGTCCTTGATCGTCTTGGAAAGTCTGCAAAAGCAGAAGATACCCAAACTTCAAAAACGGAAGAAACAACGGCTTCCAATGAGGATACGGATAATGCACAGACTGCCACACTTGAGCTGACGGATGAAAAACAGAGTGTGGATCCTGCAGATGGGGATATTACAAATAGTACGGAAGAAAAATCTTCTGAAGTAAAAACTGCATCGCAGGAAGCAGTCTATTTCACTAGAAATGTAATCGTAGAAGAAGGGGAAGCAGAAATATATGCAATAAATTATGGAGTATCAACATATAGAAATGTGCAGGGAAAATATATTGTAAATCTGGGAACTCCGGTATGGACAGATGATATGCATTCAAAGTTCCAGTTTACAAATGTAAAGATTGATACAGAGGGTGAAGATATCAGCTTGATGACAATCACGTTGTCAAATGGTAAACTACCAGATAATATTTTAAATGATGCAAACATAAAGGATAGTGATGGAAAATCAGCCACATGGATCTTTAAAGATGGAAAATCCAGTCAGGAGATAGAGAAAAAGATCCAGACTATGACATTTGATTATGTGAATGATATGAATGTATATGTATCAATAAACACAAATGAGAATATAGGATTTGATGCGGATCTTAGTTTAATGAAACTGACAAAGTGGTCAGAGAATGGACATTATTATCTTTACATTGATCAAGGAACATCGTGGACGAGAGCATATCAACAAGCTATGAGTTATAAACTAGGAGGAGAACAGGGATATCTGGCTACGATAACAAGTAAAGAAGAAATAGAATACCTTTTGTCTTTAAATTTGAAACCAACATGGACTGCGGGAACAAGATTAGTAAAGATAGATGGATCATTAATTAATAATGATAAAATAGATATGGTTGTGCCTGGAATATTTACTTATCGAAATAAAAATCATACAGCAGATACAAATGTTTCCCAAACACATTATTATTGGGCTGCGGGACCGGAGTCTGGTAATACGGTGAAGCCCGATTTGTGGGACTTATATGAACCGAATGAAGCAATAGCTCCAGAGGTACCTATAGATAGTACTTTATCTGATGTACAGGAATATGAATCATGTGTAATGGTGATAGCCGAACGACAAACTCTGAATGATATAAAGGAAGGAAATAGAACGGATACTCCAGCACTTCAAGTTACAGGTTTCTTCATCGAATTCGGAGGCTACGCTGATGGCGCCGACCCTGGGCAGCCGGATAACAGTAAAAAAGGTGAAGTCAGCGTAGTAGTAGCACCGATGGATGCGGAGGCATCCATTAACGGTGTGAAATACGCCCCTCTTGCCGATGCACTGGAGCTTGCAAAAGCCGGTGATGAGGTTCAGATCATCAAGGAAAAAGTAACGGAAGTCACAGATGGAAAGCTGAAGAATTCTTCTATTAAGGAAATGAACGGGAACACCGTCCATGCAGATAGCAATGGTACGAACATTGATGTAAGTGATACCGGTGCGATCACACTCCGCAGTGGTGTGGTTACGGTAAGCAACACGGATGCGAATGAACGAAAGATCACGGTGGACGGCTACGTGCTGACATCCACAGCAGATTATACAGTCAAGGCGGTAGATACAAGCAACGATACCACCTTAGGTGACAGCCAGGCGAGTGTCACATTAAAAGCTGTTGGAGATACCTTCACTGCTGTGAAGAATGGTGCAACCTATACCTATACCGCAACGAAGGATAACCAGACCTTTTACCTTGGCGAATACTCCGCTGTATTAAACTGGGAGGAACGTAACGGAGTGGCAGCACTGGCATCAATTGGTTCCCCGGAATTTCCGGCTGAACTGGTGAAACCACAGACACAGCCGAATAATCCCTATCATCAGCTTACCCCTTACACGGTGACCATTAAGCCGAGAGAGGATTATTCCATTGATGTAGATAAGGTGTGGGTATCCATGGGCGTGGATGCACAGGGAGCTCCACAGATGCTGGATGCCTCCGAATTTAATATATCAAAGGACCAGGGTACCGGCAACATCACGGTAACCGTTAAGAAGCCGGTCAATGGCGACCTGATCTATTATGTTGGTAAGGTGAACGGCGGAAGCAGTTCCGGTTCCACCGTAACCCATGACAGGACAACCATTCAGGTGACATCAGCGGCTGGCTCCGCTGTGACGACACCGGAATTTACAGCGACTTATTTTGACGAACAGAAGAGTAAAGACATCACGGTAAGCAGTCAGAACGGCAAAGTGGAAGTATTTAAGAATGTGGAAGTCACATTGAAGTTCCCTGCCATGAACCCATCAGACCCGAACCCTACGGAAGCAGATTTAGGCATCACGGAGGATGAAACCTTTGATATACTTACGAAGCTGGCAGAGACAGGAAGTACCACAGACCTGAAGGCAGGCTTTGATTGGACGGATAAGAGCTATACCTATAAGTTCACTTCCACATCCGCATCTTACGATCTGGAAGCGTCTTATGAAAAGTCTCACGTCGTGCATATCCATGTTTCCGGAGGCTCCATGGATACTAATACGATTCCGGCAGGACGGGAAGCGAACACACAGAGTGCGAGCAATATCCGTATCATTGTCCCGGATCAGACGACGCTTGACAATCTGAAATTTTCACCGGATGGAAGTTTACAGAATCCTTCATTTACAGCAAAATGGCTCTCTCATGATAATACGACAGATCTGGGAGCAGTAAACTTCAGTGAGGACGCAGGAAGCTGGAAGGGCAGTACACTGGCGGTCACACAGCCAAGTTATCTGAACGTAAGCTTTGTTGCAGGTCAGATGCTGACAATCCGTATCAAGGGTGGAACGCTGGATACAGCCTACGGAACGCCTGTGAGAAACTGGATCACCAAGGCAGCTGCTTCCTCCGGATTTGATCATGAATACCAGTTAGTGGTACCGGAAAATGACCAGACCGTACACTTTAAGATCAATGTGGAAGGCAGCAATATATTAAAAAGCATTCTTGCGAACACAAAAGACGTTACTTCAATGGTGGAAGCAGTAAAAGATCAGAATAACAGGATCATTGCTTATACGAATGGGGATGCGGGCAGTACGATCGGGGAGGCAACGACCATTGATGTCACCCTGGTTCCATCGTGTACCGTGACATTCTGGAATAAAGAAGTCAGCCCGGAAAAGAAGCTCGGCACTGAGGTGGTCATGGATGGCGGAAAGCTGGATAAGGCAGCCTATGCGAAAATGGCGGCAGCTGCAGTCCTGCCGGGATACCAGTTTATGGCATGGAAGGATACGGCAGGAAAGGTTTATACCGACCAGACTGTGATCAGTGCGGCTACAGAACTGCATGCGGTATTCCGGGAGAAGGCCAATATTTCCCAGAATGGAAATATCATTGCAGCAAACGATTTCAAGATCCATCTGAATTCGATCAAAAAAGGAGCATTTAATACGTCAGAGGCAGTCAAGCGTGCCAAAGCAGAAGCGTATGATGCAAACGGTAAGGATGTCACAACCCTCATTTCTGTGGAAGGATTGGATGCAGTGCTGAAAGAAGGAACCTTCCCGCTGACTTTCAAGTATGGCGATGCTTCCATAACGGTAAATGTTACAGTGACCAATGCGATCCCTGTTGTGACCGGAAAGACAGCCTATACACTGACCTTTGAAGGTGTGCCGAACGGTGCATCGGAATACAAAGTATATAGCATGTCAGGCGCAGTGGTAGCGGGAGCAAAGATTGAAGAGACCGCAAACGGCATCTACCGGATCACCGGACTTGAAAAGGGAACCGAGTATAAGATTGATGGAGATGTCCTTGGCTCCACAACAGGCAAAACTGCTCTTGTTGATGCAGAAGACATTGCAAAACAGTTTGAAGATAAACAGGGTGATACTAAGACGAATGGGGAAAAGGGCAAAGATGAAAAGGCAGAAAACCCGAATGTCAAGGTAGTAGTAGATGATGATGGCAATTACAAAGTGATTGTCAAGAAGGATATCAACCACAGCGTGGAAATCCCGGATACCTGGGAGAATGTGAAGATCGACCTGGGTGGACATACCATCACCGGAAACAATGCAGATGCTTCTAATGAAGCAAAGCCCGGACTGGTATTTAAGAAGGATGATACAGCGACAGAACATCCCGGAACGAATCTGGAGATCGTAAACGGTACGATCCAGGGTGGCAGCGGATCAGCGGCACATCCCGATGGAGCAGCCGGTGTAGGGGAAGCTGCGGGCAGCAAGCCGTCACAGGCTGGTAGTATCACCGTAGGCGCAAATGCAGTCATCAAGGGCGGCAATGGTGCAGATGGTGAGAACGGAAGTAACGGAGGAAACGGCGGTTCCGGTATCGAAGGAACCATCGGCACGACCGTAAACGGAGGCTCTGTCTCAGGCGGAAACGGCGGTAAGGGTTCTGATTCCGCAACAGGTACTCCGGGTAACGGCGGAAATGGCGGTTCCGGTATCAAGACCGATAAAGATGTAGTCATTAACGGAGGAACCATCACCGGTGGAAATGCCGGAAACGGTGGAAATGCAACCGGTGAGAACAATACCAATCCCGGTGGCTCCGGTGGAAATGGCGGCTCCGGTGTCAACAGCAGCAGCGGAAAGATCGATAACAACAGAGGAACCATTACCGGTGGAGATGCAGGAAATGGCGGCAGCTCCGAAAAGGGCAATGGAGGAACCGGAGGAAATGGTGGTTCCGGCTCCATTGGAGAGACGAACAATACGAATGGCGGAACAACGACCGGAGGAAACGGAGGAAACGGCGGTAACTCCAACAATGGAGGAAGCAACGGAAACGGCGGCTCCGGTGGTAAAGGTACTGAGGGAACGGTCAATGGAGGAAATCAGGATGGTAATAACGGCCAGAATGGTAAAATCTTCTTCGTGATCCTCTTCAAAGACCAGAAGAAGAATCCGCTGAATGCAGCAGATCCCTGCAAAGTAGCGGCAAATGGTAAAATAACCAAAGACTACTTTGGCAAGATGCAGGAAAAGACCGATGCGCAGGCAAAGGCAGATGAAAAGTTCTTTGCATGGACTGAGGAAAACCATGCAGATAAGGTATATACCGCAGAGACGGAGATTACAGCCAGTGTGACACTGGTTCCGGTGTACCGTGCAGACAGCAATGTTGTTCCGGGACAGGATGGAAATACCATCGCAGCAGATAATTTCTCCATCCGTATTGAGAAAGTAGGCAGCCTGACAGAAACGGAAGCAAAGAAGCTTGCCAATGTCAAGGCATACGATAAGAAGGGCGCAGACATCACTAATACGGTAACGGTAGATCAGGACAAGCTTTCTGCCTTACAGCAGAGCACGGCTGGAATCCATCCGGATGCACTGACCTTCGAGATCCCGGGCAGTGTCAAAGTCAGCGTTACAGTAGAGATCACGGATGATAATCCTGTGATCACTGGAAAGACAGCACATACACTGACTTTCAAGGGAAGAGCAAATGAGACTTATGAGTATCAGGAGCTGGATGCCCAGGGAACCCCGACAGGTAAGGTATTAACCATACTGACGGATGGAGATGAAAAAGCAACCATCACGGGTCTGAAGAAAGCAACACCATATCAGATCAGTCATAAGAAATATGGTTCTGTCAACGGCAAAACAGCCCTCGTGGATGCAAAGGATATCGCAAAGCAGTTCGAGGACAGAGGCGCCGGTGATACAAAAGGCAATAATGCTACGGACAGAACGGAAAAAGCAGAAAACTCCAATGTACAGGTTGTAGTGGATGATGACGGCAACTACAAGGTAATTGTGAAGAAAGACATCGACCACACAGTTGAAATCCCTGATACCTGGGGTGAGGTCAAGATTGACCTTGGCGGACATACCATCACAGGTGACAAGGCAGATGATAATAATGCAGCGAAGCCCGGACTTGATTTTGTGAAGGATGGAAGTATAAATGAACATCCCGGAACAAAGCTGGAGATTGTCAACGGTACGATCAAGGGTGGAGACGGTTCTGCTAAACATCCGGATGGAGCACCCGGTATCGGAGCCGCCGGTAATGCAGCAGATGCCGGACTTATCATCGGAAACGATGCAAAGGTGATCGGTGGCAACGGTGCAGATGGCACAGAAGGCAAAGATGGAGGAAACGGCGGAGCCGGTATCGACGGTAACGGCAAGATCACTCCGACGGTCAATGGAACGGTAACCGGCGGCAACGGCGGTAAAGGCGGAGATTCCGCAACCGGTACTCCTGGTAATGGAGGAAACGGTGGAAACGGAATCAGCGCAGGCGATAAGACCATCACCATCAATCCTAGTGGAACCGTCAAAGGCGGTGATGCAGGAAGCGGCGGAAGCGCAACAGGAGGTAACACGAATCCTGGTGGCAACGGCGGTAACGGCGGTACAGGAACCGAGACCACACAGCCCGGAAAGACCGATAATAACGGTGGAACAACATCGGGTGGAAATGGCGGAGACGGCGGAAACTCCAACAACGGCAACGGTGGAAACGGAGGAAACGGCGGCAGCGGCTCCACAGGGGAAAATAATAACAACGGCGGCACCAGCAGCGGCGGCAACGGCGGAAATGGCGGAGACTCAAACAAGGGTAACGGCGGCTCCGGCGGTAATGGAGGAAGCTCAGGCGAAACCGGAGGCAACGGCGGTAACAACAGCGGCGGCAACGGTGGAAATGGCGGAGATTCCAACAGCGGCAATGGAGGATCCGGCGGAAACGGTGGAGAATCTAACAGCGGCACCGGAGGAAACGGTGGAAATGGTGGTGGCTCCAATAACAGCACCGGAGGCAACGGCGGAAATGGCGGTGGCTCCAACAACGGCACCGGAGGAAACGGCGGAAATGGCGGTAACTCCAACAACGGCAATGGAGGAAACGGCGGAAACGGCGGAGACTCCAACAGCGGAAACAATGGAAACGGTGGCAGTTCCGGCAGTAACGGTAACAGACCCGGTGGAAATGGCGGCGGCTCCAACAATGGCAATGGAGGAAACGGCGGTAACAACGGCGGAGGCAACTCTGGAAATAACTCCGGAAATAACTCCGGAGACAACGGCGGCAATAACGGTGGTGATAACTCCAATACCAATGGGAATAACAATTCCGGAAGTACAGGTAACACAGGTAATACACCAGATGCAGGTAATACAGCCGGCAATGATTCCGGAAATAATGCCCATAAAGGAAATAAAGGAAACAGTACTGGCAACAGTAATGCCGGGCAGAAGGATCCGGCAGAGGATGACAGCCTGAACGATGCTGCGGATGAAAGCAGCCTGACAGGTGATGCAGATGGCAGCGATGCAGACGGAAGTGATGCAGATGGCATACAGGAAGAGGAGAGCATCCATGCAGACAGCGACAGCGTTGAGAATGGTACGGACAGTGACAGCCATATACCGTTTGGTGAATGTGGTTTCCACTGGATCCCCATTGTATGGCTCCTTGTAATCCTGGGTTATACCGTAGTACGTGTGAAGAAGCTCCGTGATGAGTCAGAAGAAGCCTAAGGAGGAAAACAGACATGGAAAACACGAAACCGAATAAGAAATTATACATTGTAGTGGAAGTCATACTGTTTGCAGTATATATCCTGATAGGTGTCCTGCTGTTCGTCACGGAAAAGCACTGTGCTGCAGACGCATTCATCTTCTGGATCGGACTTGTGATCGCAGCAGTATGTGCAGTAGTGCTGGGAATCCATGAGAACAGAAGGATGTAAGAAGTAAAAAAGAAGAGGTAATTTTAAGAAAACCAAATGGCTGTGATGGCTGTTTGGTTTTCTTGCGTTAAAAAGACCGGAAAGGATCATCGGATATCCCGGGAACCGGTTCGTCCTGAGACAGATCCTTTGTAAGCGCTGAATAACCCACCGTCTTTCCATTCCAGCTAATTCATGCGACAATCATTCTAATCCAAGTGAGTTAAGACATTGGACAAGTTTGGTTCAAAGTGAAGTGTTGCTTGTCCAATATACTCACACCATTGATGGTATCGATCATCTGCCAGTTCTTCTTACCGACACAGAATCCGCGGATTGCACGTTCTGATGCATTGTTGTCCATCGGAACATCTCCATCGGTCAGGAAAACCCGAAGCAGCACGGTAAAGGTACTGCTTCGGGTTTTTTACTGTTTGGCCTTATATGCTTCGCCCCATGCCCGCATGGAATCCAGAATGGGTTTCAGACTTTTTCCGAGTTCCGTCAGAGAATACTCCACTCTCGGCGGTACTTCGGCGTAGACCTTGCGGTTTACAAGTCCGCTTTCCTCCATTGTCCGGAGCTGGGCGGTCAAGACCTTCTGAGACACATTGCCTACGGACTTTTTCAGTTCGCCGAACCGCTTTGTTCCCGGCATCAGGTCACGCAGGATCAGCACCTTCCACTTATCCCCGATGAGGGTCAGCGTAGTCTCCACGGGACATGCAGGGAGTTCTTTTTTTGCGCTTGTTTCGTTCATTAAAAAAATCTCCATAAAATTTTTCAAGTGCCAAATTGCCGGAAAACCCAGTAATGGTGCAATCGTTTCTTCTTGGTAACTACATATTAGTTTCTATTTGGTAACTACAGCACAATAATGTGCTTACTTCACGAATTGGAGCTACGGTATTATTATAATGCCAGAGGCAAACGAAAGCAAGCCCAATTACCAAGGAGGTTACTCAAAATGAAAAAATTTCTTTCTCTCACGCTGGCTCTTGCCATGCTCGGCACGGCCCTCACCGGCTGCAGCTCCAAGGACGCCGCATCCCTAACATCCGCTGAAAGCACCCAGCAGACGGCGCCTGTCCGGCAGGAACAGAGCCAGGCTGAAAAGGCGCTGGCGCTTATCAACACCTTTGCCACCGGCGATACAGACACCGCCCGCAGCCTGCTATCTGATGGCTACATCCAGCACAATCTGGCATACGGCACCGGTGCCGGTGAGCAGGTCGCCTTTGACATCTTCCGCTTTGACGAGAATGGCAAGATCGCCGAGCATTGGGACGTGATGGAGACCATCGCAGATCAGTCCACCTGGCAGAATCAGAACGGCAAGTTCTGATCGTTACCCGGAGGTAACCATACCACAATATTGTGCGTACTTCACAAGCCGTACAAATCGCATTACAATCAAAACATCAAGAGAAAACAACAAATTTTTGGAGGTATTTATCATGAATAAAGTCGTAGAATTTCTGAATGCCAACCCTGTACAGTATCTGGCTACCGTTGGTCGTGACGGTAAGGCAAAGTGCCGCCCGTTTATGTTCGCCGGCGAACTGGACGGCAAGCTGTGGTTCTGCACCAACAACACTAAGGACGTCTACAAGGATATGCAGGCAAACCCGGAGATCGAGATTTCCGTTTCAAGCCCGGAGTATGCATGGATCCGCCTGCACGGCAAGGCTGTGTTTGAGAACAACATGGCTGCCAAGGAAATGTGCATCCAGAACCCCATCGTGAAAGGTCAGTACGGCGAGGCTGCCAACCCCATCTTTGAGGTGTTCTATCTGGATAATGCCCACGGCGTTATCGTTGACTTCTCCGGAAACCCTCCCTACGAGTTCTAAGGAAATAAGACAGAATATTGCAATCTTTGAGGCGGGGGGGCAACTCCCCACCGGCGGTAAAGTCCGCAAGCCGAAAGGCATGATACGGTGAGATTCCGTAACCGACGGTATAGTCCGGATGAAAGAAGATAGAAGAATGCCCGATAGTCTATCACAGCCATCGGGCATTACACGATCCCGGCAATACCCGCAGTGCATTAGAGGTGTTCTGCCTGTATGAAGCGGATGGCGAGTATTTTGACATCAGTGACCCGGCACACATCGTCCGGGACAGCTTCACCATTGGAAGAGAAGCACAGGAAGCACCGGGCTACTATGTGGGGGAAGGCTGCATCGGCTGCATATAGTGGTTCAGTTGTGCTATTCCGTCTGTCCCCAGAAGTGTATCGACATCACAAAGAAGCCGGTAGTTATCGACCAACACCATTGCTTGCATTGCGGGCAATGTGCGAAAATTTGCCCCAAACAGGTTATCGAAAAGAGGGTTTGACTATGAACCATAGGGAAAAAAGACAGTTTCTCATTCAGGCACTTTTGAAAGAACGCCCAGAATATCGGGATATGAGGATTCCAACAGAGCCGGAGAGCCAGCGCCAGCTTTTGCGGGGACTGATGAATATTCGTGCGCCCCGGCGTATGGATGCGGAGGTTCTGAAAACTCAGGACGAATATCTGCAAGCTGAAACCGCCGCAAAGGGCATTACCGATCTTGACGACCTGACGCCTGTTCAGCCGGGGCTGTATTTCTGGCAGGGGGATATTACAACGCTTCGGTGTGACGCCATCGTCAATGCGGCAAACTCCGGCATGACCGGCTGTTATATCCCGAACCACCGCTGCATCGACAACGCCATTCATACCTATGCGGGTGTGGAGCTGCGGCTTGCCTGTGCGGAGCTGATGGGGCAGCAGGGCTATCCCGAGCCCACCGGACAGGCAAAGATCACCCCTGCATTCAATCTGCCCTGCAAATATGTCCTGCACACGGTTGGGCCGATCATTGAAGGGGGTGTGACACGGCGTGACCGGGAGATGTTGGCCTCCTGCTACCGCTCCTGCTTGGAGCTGGCGGCGGAAAGTAGTCTGGAAAGTGTGGCGTTCTGCTGTATTTCTACAGGAGAGTTTCATTTTCCCAACGAGCAGGCGGCGCAAATCGCCGTGGAAACCGTGAAACAGTTTATGAATAGAAATACCAGTGTAAAGAAGGTGATCTTCAATGTTTTCAAGGATTTGGACAAAGCCATATACAAAAAGCTGCGCCGAGCAGATTGAGCGATTGAAAGCTGCATTGCAGGACTGTGACGCCGTGGTGATCGGTGCCGGAGCCGGTCTTTCCACCTCAGCCGGATTTGTTTACACCGGCGAACGGTTTGAAAAATACTTTTCCGACTTTGCGGCAAAGTACGGTATCAAGGGTATGTATTCCGGTGGATTCTATCCCTTTGCCACGCCGGAGGAGCATTGGGCGTATTGGAGCCGATACATCTATATCAACCGCTATATGGATGCCCCCAAACCGGTCTACGATGACCTTTTGAAGCTGGTGTCTGACAAGGATTATTTCGTTATCACGACCAACGTGGATCACTGTTTTCAGAAAGCAGGCTTTGATAAAAAGCGGCTGTTTTACACGCAGGGCGATTACGGCCTGTTCCAGTGCAGTGAGCCGTGCTGTCAGGAAACCTTTGATAACGAAGCCGCGATTCGTGAAATGGTCAAGCGGCAGCAGAATATGAAAGTACCGACAGAACTTTTACCCGTCTGCCCTCACTGCGGCAAGCCCATGACCATGAATCTCCGCTGCGATGATACCTTTGTGGAGGACGAAGGCTGGCACAAGGCAGCGGAGCGGTACGAAAATTTTCTCCGCACTCGAAGTGAGCAGAAAATTCTCTTTCTGGAGCTGGGTGTCGGCTACAACACCCCAACCATAGTGAAGTACAGTTTCTGGCGCATGGCTCATGACTGGAAAGATGCCACTTATGCCTGTCTCAATTATGGAGAGGCGTATGCGCCTGACGAAATCAGAAAGAAGTCCATTTGTATCAATGGAGATATTGGAGAAATCCTGTCTCAGATTTAAGAAAAGTCAATATTGTTCTTAACGTGGGCGTTTCACTTTAACCAGTGGATGCCCTTTTTTTCATACCCATTTTCAAAGGAAAGGAGGTCTTGTAATGGCTGCATTCAGAGTTGAAAAAACGAAAGACTTTACCTCATGTGCAACCATCACCTGCGGAATATGCATCCTATGCTATATCGCGCTCTCCGAATAAACATCAAGATTTTGAAAATAATAAAGTGAAAATTCCGATGTTTGTATTGAAAGCATGTCACGAATAGTATATAATATTCGTGACATCATGAAAGGAGGGCACAGCTGTGGACAATGGATATATGCAGGAAATACGAGCGCGAATTCTTGCTGCTGAGGATGGTGCAGTTTTTGTTGCTCCTGATTTTGCAGATATTGCGGACACCGCAACAATTCGCCAAGGATTGAAGCGGCTTTACCAATCTGGCATTATCCGCAGAATTATCAGAGGCATTTACGAAAAGCCAAAGTACAGCAAACTGCTTGATGAATATGTAGCGGCCGACCCGGATGCAGTTGCCAAAGCATTGGCACGGTGTTACCACTGGACCATTGCCCCGTGCGGAAATACGGCCCTGAACCTGCTGGGGCTCTCTACACAGGTAACGGCGGTCTGGTCCTACATCAGCGACGGTCCGTATAAGACCTATGAGTGGAATTCCACCAAGCTGGAATTTAAGCATAGAACCAACAAGGAAATCACGGGTCTGTCTTACATGACGAGTTTGGTGATCCAGGCGCTGAAAACTCTGGGAAGGACCAACGTGACGCCGGAGATCATACAGACGCTTTCTGAAAAGCTGTCCGAGGCTGAAAAGCAAGCCTGTCTGAAAGAGGCAACGGAATCCACGGATTGGGTTTATGATACGATACGAAAAATGTGTGGAGGTGACACACAATGAGGAATGTAGCACGATTGCCGGAAAGCGACCGGCGCGAACTGTTCCGAAATACAGCCGATAAG
Source organism: Clostridium sp. AF28-12 (assembly GCF_003435225.1). Lineage (NCBI taxonomy): Bacteria > Bacillati > Bacillota > Clostridia > Eubacteriales > Clostridiaceae > Clostridium > Clostridium sp. AF28-12. The sequence goes on from NZ_QWGJ01000004.1 coordinate 19,757, forward strand.
ATGGGTTTGAATGATGCCATCGTAGAGAAAGATTTTTGGGTATGCTTTACGCTGGATTATCTGTTCCACCGCTGCCCGTGGAAAGAGACTATTACCTTCAAAGGCGGCACCAGTCTTTCCAAGGCATTCAATCTGATCAGCCGCTTTTCCGAAGATATTGATCTGATTCTGGATTGGCGGGTGCTGGGATACGGTAAGGACGAGCCATGGGAAAAACGTTCCAACACCAAACAGGATACGTTCAACAAAGAAGCCAATGCTCGGGCAGAGGTTTTTCTTGCGGAGCAGTTTTGTCCCACCATTCAGGCAGAACTTTCTCAGGAGCTTGGCTGTGAGGCGAATATTTACATAGACGAAAAGGACAAACAGACAGTTACCTTTGCCTATCCGCACCTGTTTACAAATCCCGCTACCTTGCAGGTTATTCGTTTGGAGATCGGTGCGCTGGCCGCTTGGACGCCCGCAAAAATCGCTCGGATCGAGCCCTATGCCGCAATCTATTATCCGAAAGTCTTTGCACAAAAGGATACGGCTATTCTGACCGTTGCGCCGGAGCGGACTTTCTGGGAGAAGGCAACGATTCTGCACCATGAAGCCAACAGACCCGAGAGTTCGGAAATGCCGCAGCGTTATTCCCGGCACTACTATGATCTGTACCGTATGTCCATGACACCTGTGAAAGAAGCTGCCTTTGCCCGGGTGGAATTGCTGAAGACAGTGGTGGACTTCAAGATGAAGTTTTATCCGAGAGCCTGGGCAAAGTATCAGGAAGCTATTCCCGGCACCTTGAAGCTTGTTCCCCCGGAGTATCGCTTTGCAGCATTGGCCGCAGATTACGAAGCAATGAAGGATATGCTCTATGGTGATGTGCCGACCTTTGAGACTGTCATGAGCGCAGTCAGCGAATTAGAAAAAGAAATCAACGCACTGTAACAACCTAATATTATAAAGCCACCGGCTAAGCCGATGGTCTTGACTCGTGAGCCCGGCAGGTAGAAGAAACGTTGTCACTGATAAGGATTTGACCAGAGACGGTAAAAGGAAGTATAATTGGACTGAGAGAAAACAACAGGAGTGACAATATGGTAAAAAATCAAGTACATTCATCTCAGTCAGGAACCTTTGACATCAGTGCAGCAATGCTTCATATCATTGCCATGACATTTATGCTGATGGATCATCTCTGGGCTACGCTTCTTCCGGCGCAGGACTGGCTGACCTGCGTAGGAAGGCTCGCGTTTCCCATCTTTGCATTTATGGCAGTGGAAGGATATTTTCACACGCACAGCTTTAAAAAGTACATTCTCCGGCTGCTGCTGTTTGCGGTGCTGTCGGAGATACCCTTTGATCTGATGTATGGCGGAACCTGGTTCTATCCGTTTCATCAGAATGTGATCTGGACGCTGTTGATAGGACTCTCCGGAATCCATTTGATGGAAAAAACTCGAAAAAAACAGAAGCTTACGATCTTTCTTCCGACGGCGGTTCTGGTCGTGCTGGTTGGAAGTGCACTTGGGACGGTAGGAATGGCAGATTACTATGGTGCCGGTGTATTGACACTGTTTATTTTTTACTTTTTCCGGGGAAGAAAATGGTGGTGTTTTGCCGGACAGATTCTGGCGCTCTATTGGGTCAATGTAGAGCTGCTGGGAGGTCTGATGTACCCCATCCGGCTTTTTGGGATGGACTTTGAACTCTGCCAGCAGGGACTTGCATTGCTTTCACTGCTTCTGATCTGGTTGTATCGTGGACGGCAGGGCTGCCATACGAAAGTCTTCCAGTATAGCTGTTATGCGTTTTATCCGGTCCATATGCTGATTCTTGCATTGGTGCTGAATTATGTAAATCGATAATGATAAGAACTGCGGCTGCAGGGAATACGACCCTGCAGCCATTTGAAATCTTGTGGCACATATAAAAAAGAGCGGTAGGATCGTTTCCTTTATTTTAAATATTCATCCATCCAGTTAATGATCTCCGTCATCCGGTCGATCCTGTTCTCCGGCTTTCCGCCTCTGGACAGCTCATGGTTTTCTCCATGGAACAGGCAAAGCTTCGACGGGCAGCCGTTCCGCTTGATGGCGCTGAACATGGCGAGTCCTTCCGCCATATAGCAGCGGTAGTCCTCATCAGAGTGGATAAAGAGTGTCGGTGTCTTGCAGTTCGGCGCAAACTGGAGCGGAGACTGCTTCCAGAGAAGCTCCACATCGGTCCTCGTGTTGGTTCCCTGGTTGTTTAAGATGAAGGTGTGTCCGATATCGGAGTTGTGCTCAAAGGATACCCAGTTAGAGATGGAACGCTGGGAAGCGGCGGCATGGAAACGGTCTGTGTGTCCGATGATCCAGTTTGTCATGAATCCGCCGTAGGAGCCGCCTGCGACACCGAGATGTTCCGGATCGATCATCGGGTACCGCCTCAGAACTTCATCCGTGAAATCCATCAGGTTCTGATAGTCCACAGTTCCGTAGATTCCGTTGATATTTCCAAAATCCGTGCCCCGTCCGTCAGATCCTCTCGGATTGCAGAAGAACACGAAATATCCGCGGTTTGCCCACATCTGCATCTCATGATAGTAGACGTCTGAATAAACGGTTCTCGGACCGCCGTGGATAGTTAAGATGCCGGGATAGGACTTTCCTTCCTCGAAACCTGCCGGTTTTAAGACCCATCCGTGGATCTCGTAGCCGTCGCTGGCGGTGAAAGAGAACGCCTCCGGTGTCTGTACATCATATTCGTCGGTGAGCCAGTCATTCATGTGGGTCACCTGCTCGCCGTCTACAAAGAGTTCCGCAATGTGGAGTCCGTGGAATTCCATGGAGGCGATGTGTCCGCCCGCAACATCGAAGCTGTCGCAGGAGTTTCCTGCCGTCAGCGGCCCGGAGACGGTGCCGCCCCGGGAGATCTTATAGAGATGGGAAAAATCTCCCACGGTGGAAATATAGTAAAATTCCCCGCCCACAGCCTTAAATGTCTGTCCTGCGCCGAATCTGGAATCGGAGCCCACGGAGGAGCCGCCGATGGAAGATTCATAAGGATGGATCAGCTTCATGGATCCGTCCACGAGATCCATATGGTAGAAGTCACAGTATTTCGTCGTATCCTTATAGGAGTCATCCGTTGCCGCAATGAGTGCAGTCTTTTCGTCTAAGAGGGAGACAACTCCGGTGCGCATGGAATCCGGCGCGATCAAGGTTTTTGTCTCTCCGGTGGAGAGGTTATAAAGATAAACGCCCGGACGAATCCCCATGACACCCTGTTTCCACGGATATGCTTTGTAGAGCAGGAGATTTCCAAGGACAGAATACTGGGAACAGTCGGTCCAGTCGTCCGCCACGTAAGTGAGTTTACCGGATCCCATATCATAGATGGCGTAACGGTTCCTCTTCGCGTTCGTGTATCCCTGACCATTGCCCCAGAACGGAAGCTCGTCGAAGACCTCGTAAGATTTCTTTCTCGTATCTCTGTAATTATCATGACGGATCGTCAGAAGGTAACGTCCATCCGGGAGAAGGCGGATCCCTGTGACAGTAGCCGGAATGGACGTGATGCACTGGGCCTCTCCGCCGGACGGAGAGATCTCATAGAGGAAAGAAGTTCCGTTCTCCTTTTCTTTTTTTAAGGCGGCAGTCCGGGCTGCGGTAAAGATCAGGGTATTCTCCGCGGTCCAGCTCCAGGTCTTCGCGTCACCGCTGCAGGTGACACGGGAGACAGTCTTCTTCCTGAGATCATACAGGTACAGGTCAGACAGATAGCCATTGGTCTCCCGGTCCGGTACGGATACCGTGAAGGCGATCTTCGTTCCATCGGGTGAGAAATGTGGGTTGCTCAAAAAACGGAACTTCAGGAATGTGTCGATCTCAATCTTCTTCATCGTCATGTCCTCCATAATTAGTATTTTGTAACAGGAAATCCGAGGAATTCCCTATTATACAAACAGGCACTAATGTGCCAATGATGCGCACTTGCGCAAAAATGCAGGTCAGATGCATCCATCCACAGAATCTGCCGGGCTGACCCCGGAAGATCATAGGCCGGAAGGCACTGGATCGCTATGAAATGAGTATAAATACTCAGAGTGGAATGTGTCAAGGAAAAGTGGAGCAGGGGTATCCGGAAAAAGCGCTTGCCATATCAGAAAAATGATGTTAGAATATTTTAGACTATGTATAATGCGCACGAAAAGATCCTTGGGACTGGTGCACGAGAGATAAAAAAGAGCGAGATGCGAAGAGAAAGGAAGCTGAACCGATGTCAGGACATAATAAATTTTCCAACATCAAACATAAGAAAGAGAAAAATGACGCAGCAAAGGGTAAGATCTTTACCGTAATCGGAAGAGAGATTGCTGTCGCAGTTAAAGAGGGCGGCGCTGATCCGGCTAACAACAGCAAGCTGCGTGATGTGATTGCAAAAGCGAAAGCAAACAACATGCCGAACGATACCATCGACCGCGGTATCAAGAAAGCAGCCGGTGACTTAAACTCCGTAAACTACGAAAACTTAACATATGAGGGATACGGTCCGAGCGGTGTTGCGATCATCGTTGACACACTGACTGACAACAAGAACCGTACCGCAGCAAACGTAAGAAGCGCCTTCACAAAGGGCGGCGGAAACGTAGGCGCACAGGGAAGCGTTTCCTTCATGTTCGACCGCAAGGGCCAGATCGTGATCGACAAAGAAGAGTGTGATATGGATGCCGACGAACTCATGATGGCTGCACTCGATGCAGGCGCTGAGGATTTCTCCGAGGAGGAGGACAGCTACGAGGTTATCACAGATCCGGACAACTTCAGTGCAGTCCGCGAGGCTCTCGAGAAAGCCGGAATCCCGATGGTAGAGGCTGATATTACTATGATCCCGCAGAACTGGGTAGAACTTACTGACGAGGAAGCGATCAAGAAGATGCAGAGAATCCTTGATCTCCTTGACGAGGATGATGACGTACAGGCTGTATACCACAACTGGGATGAATAAAAAATCGTGATTGTGTATGTTGTGATCCCCTTTCACCAGAATTGTACTGATGAGAGGGGATTTCTTCATGTAACAGGAAAATCGGAGAGCGTGGAACTCTCCGGAGACAGGAGGGAGGAGTCCGTTATGACGGATATGAAGAAAAATATAAAAAGGACAGCAGTGCTTTCTGTGGTGCTGGTCCTGATGTTCGCGATAACCGTATTTGGCGCGGAGCAGACAGAAGAGTATGTGCCGGCGGTCTATGCGACGTTCTGGGCGCTCGTTCCGCCGGTCGTGGCGATCGGGCTGGCACTTATCACAAAAGAGGTGTACAGTTCCCTGTTCATCGGTGTTCTTATGGGTGGAATCCTGTATTCCGGTTTCAGCTTTGAGGGAACGATCACCCATATTTTTGAGGACGGAATGATAAACGTTCTCTCTGACAGCTACAATGTGGGAATCCTGATCTTCCTTGTGATCCTTGGCACGATGGTGTGCCTGATGAACCGGGCCGGCGGGTCGGCAGCATTCGGCCAGTTTGCGGCGGATCATATTAAGGGCCGCGTGGGCGCGGAGCTTGCGACGATCCTGCTGGGTTGTCTGATCTTTATCGACGATTATTTTAACTGCCTGACCGTGGGAAGCGTGATGCGCCCTGTGACAGACAAATTTAAAGTCTCAAGAGCAAAGCTCGCGTACCTGATTGACGCGACGGCAGCTCCGATCTGCATTATCGCACCGATCTCTTCCTGGGCGGCCGCGGTTACCGGATTTGTTGAGGGCGAGGACGGATTTTCTATCTTCGTGCGGGCGATCCCATACAACTTTTACGCGATCCTGACGATCGTGATGATGATCGGAATGGTACTTTTACGGACAGAATTCGGTTCTATGAAATTTCATGAGAAGAATGCGCTCAAGGGGGACCTTTATACCACGCCGGGACGTCCGTATGACACGGAGAAACAGCCGGAGGTCTCTGTCAGGGGAACCGTTCTGGATCTTCTGATCCCGATCATATCCCTGATCATTTGCTGCATGGTCGGCATGCTCTATACGGGGGGATTTTTCTCAGGAGAGGATTTTGTGACAGCCTTCTCCCAGAGTGACGCGTCCCTGGGACTTACGATGGGAAGCTTTTTCGGACTTTTGATCACCATCGGTCTCTATCAGGTACGCCGGGTCCTGAAATTCTCTGAGTGCATGGCCTGCATTCCGGAAGGTTTTAAGTCCATGGTCCCGGCGATTATGATCCTGTCCTTCGCATGGACACTGAAGGCGATGACGGACAGCCTCGGCGCAGATGTCTATGTGGCGACGGTGGTTGCGTCCAGCGCCCGTTCCTTCTTAAATTTCCTTCCGGCGATCATCTTCGTTGTGGGGTGCTTTCTGGCTTTCGCGACGGGAACATCCTGGGGAACCTTCGGGATCCTGATCCCGATCGTTGTTGCTGTGTTTGAAAACAGCAACCCGGATCTTATGATCATCTCCATCTCTGCCTGCATGGCAGGAGCTGTCTGCGGTGACCACTGTTCTCCAATCTCCGACACGACGATCATGGCATCCGCCGGAGCCCAGTGTGAACATGTAAATCATGTGACGACCCAGCTTCCGTATGCGGTCACGGCGGCGGTTGTGTCCTTCGTCTCCTACATTATCGCGGGCTTCGTACAGTCCGCATGGATTGCCCTGCCGATCGCCATTGCGCTTATGGTGGCCACAATGTTTGTGATCCGCGCGGTGAATGGAGTGATGAAGGAAGAAGCGTGAGTTCCATGTGGCCACTGAACGTGCCGGATGGCTCCGGTTTTGAAAGGACCTGCGGAATCTGCGGGTCCTTTTCCTGTTCTGTATGTTTCTGACGATATTTTCCGGTTGCTTTTTTGCCGGTTTCTGGTATAATAGTTTTTGTTCCCGGGGTATGGCGTAGCTTGGTAGCGCGCTCGGCTGGGGGCCGAGAGGTCGCAGGTTCAAATCCTGTTGCCCCGATTTTTGATGAGCAGGAGCTGGAATGAACCAGCCCCTGCTTTTGCTTTACCGGTACAGCCAAAAGTTGCAAACAGAAACGGGAATTGCTATAATGAGAACAGTATAATGCCCTGCGGTCCCAATCCGTCGGGGACGAGAAACGGAAAGGTCAGATCATATATGAAACCAATCATTCTTTTATACCATCTGCCGGAAGGCGAGAGACTTGCGAAGATCAAGAGGGCGCTGTTCCCGCTTGGAATGAAGCTGCGGGCTGTGAAAAAGGAAGAGTATCTGGAACCGGTGGGATATCTTGCCGGGGTGAAGGAACTCGTGCCCTGTGGGAAGGTCTATACAGGAGATGACTTTGAAAAAGAGATGATGGTGATGGCGGGACTCACCTCAAAGCAGGTGGACACGGTGATCCTTGCGCTGAGAAAGACGGGGGCCGGAAGGATTGACTACAAGGCAGTCCTTACGCCGACGAACCAGAGCTGGAACGCGCTGACATTATACGGGGAGCTTGCGAAGGAACACGCGAAAATGAACCGGTAGATCACCGGAATCCGGAAAGACTGACGATGAACCTGACTGTTTGACAGTCCATAAAATGGAATGGAGGGATCGGTCCATGAGAGATGAGAAGAAACAGCAAAAAGAAGCTCTGAAGGAAGAAATGCTGAGACTCGGGAACCTTCAGCGGGAATGCAAAGAGGAAAAGATTCCTGTCTATATTACCTTTGACGGTTACGACGGTGCCGGAAAGGGCGTGCAGATCGGCCGGCTCATGCAGGCACTGGATCCGAGAGGCTTTGACGTTTACACCGGAGATAAGGATACCGAGGAGGAAGCGCTCCGTCCGTTCCTCTGGCGGTTTGCGGTCCATGCCCCGGCGGATGGGCGGATCACGATCTATGACACAAGCTGGTACCGGAGGGTTCAGGCGGACCGGTTCGAGGGAAAGCTGAATGAAAAGAAAGCAGATGCCGCGTTTGAGGATATCTGCGCGTTTGAGAGATGCCTGGTGGACGGCGGAACCGTTCTCATCAAATTTTTTCTGGATATTTCAGAGAAGGAACAGGAAAAGCGGTTTAAAAAACTTCTGGAATCAAAGGATACCGCATGGCGCGTCACAGAGAAAGAACTTGCGAGAAATGCCCATTACGGAAAATATAAGAAGCTCAGCGATGAGATGATCAGGAGAACGGATATGCCTTATGCTCCCTGGTACGTGATCGACGCGAAGGAAAAGGGCGGGACGGCGCTGGTGGTCATAAAGACGGTGGCAGATGTTCTGGAAAAGGCGCTTGAGAAAAAACGGGCGGGAAAAGAGGCGGAGATCTTTGAGAAACCGGTTCCGCCTGACAGATATGAAAAAGGGATCCTTGCAAAAGCGGACCTGACAAAGCGCCTTGAGGAGGCGGAATACCGGAAAAAACTGGACAAGCTCCAGAAACGGCTGGAAGTGCTCCACGGAGAACTCTACCGTCTGCGGATCCCGGTGATCCTTGGCTTTGAGGGCTGGGATGCCGCCGGAAAGGGAGGAGCGATCAAACGTCTGACGAGCCATCTTGATCCCCGCGGATATAAGGTCTGCCCGACAGCATCCCCGAACGATGTGGAAAAATCCCATCACTATCTCTGGCGCTTCTGGAATCATGTTCCGAAGGCAGGACACATCGCGATCTTTGACCGCACCTGGTACGGAAGAGTCATGGTGGAGCGGATCGAGGGCTTCTGTTCCGAGGAGGACTGGCACCATGCATATCGGGAGATCAACGAGATGGAAGCACATTTTGTGCACTCCGGGGCTCTTGTCTTAAAATTCTGGCTCCAGATCGACAAGGACGAGCAGGAGCGGCGGTTCAATGACCGGATGAAGAACCCGGAAAAACGGTGGAAGATCACAGACGAGGACTGGAGAAACAGGGAAAAGTGGGATGCTTACGTGCTTGCTGTAAATGAAATGCTGGAAAAGACCTCTACAAAGGATGCCCCCTGGATCGTTGTGGAAGGAAATTCCAAGTGGTATGCGCGAATCAAGGTCCTTGAAACTGTGGCGGATGCCATGGAAAAAAAGATAAAAGAAGTGGAAAAGAACAGAAAAAGATGAGCAAAGTAGTGATTATAGGCGGCGGGGCAGCGGGAATGGCTGCTGCCATCGGCGCCGCGGAGTGCGGACATGATGTCTCCGTTTATGAGAAAAATGAGAAGCTTGGAAAAAAGATCTATATCACGGGAAAAGGACGCTGCAATCTGACGAACGGCTGCGATACGGAGGACCTGTTCAGAAATATGGTCTCCAACGGAAAGTTCCTCTACAGTGCCATCTATGGATTCACAAACTTTGATATCGTGGATCTTGTGGAGGCAAACGGCTGCCCGGTGAAGGAAGAACGGGGAGCAAGAATGTTCCCGGTATCGGACCATGCTTCCGATGTGACGGGGGCCTTGGAGCGGAAGATGAAAACTCTTGGCGTAAAGATCTTCTTAAATGAACCGGTCAGGGATATCGTGATCAGGGACGAAAGGGCGGCAGGGATCATTCTGGAAAAATCTGGAAAGAGTGTGGATGCCGATGCAGTGGTGATCGCCACAGGCGGACTTTCCTATCCGTCAACAGGTTCCACGGGGGACGGGTACCGTTTTGCGAAAGAGGCGGGTCACACGGTGACACCTTTGTCACCGGCGCTTGTTCCGTTCGTGTGTGCAGAAGATGATGTGAAAGAACTTCAGGGACTCTCCTTGAGAAACATCGAGGTGACTGTCTGGAACGGAAAGAAAGTGCTCTGGAAAGAGTTCGGCGAGATGCTGTTTACGCATTTTGGCGTCAGTGGACCTGTCGTTTTGAGTGCCAGCAGCTATGCGGCGAAGATCATCAAAAAAACGTCGCTCAGAATGGATATCGACCTGAAACCGGCACTCTCAAAAGAGCAGCTGGATGCGAGAATCCTGCGGGATTTCGATGAGGCGAAAAATAAGCAGTTTAAGAACTCCTTAAATCACCTCTTCCCGGCAAAGCTGATCCCGGTGATGATAAAGAGGAGCGGCATCGATCCGGAAAAACAGGTCAATGAGGTGACTGCGGAGGAGAGAAAACGTCTGGTGGATCTCACAAAAGCGTTTTCCGTGACGCTCACAGGACTCCGCGGGTACAATGAGGCAATCGTGACGCAGGGCGGAGTGAATGTGAAGGAAGTGAATCCATCCACTATGGAATCGAAGAAGCTGCAGGGCCTCTATTTTGCGGGCGAGGTTCTGGATCTGGACGGTGTGACCGGCGGATTTAACCTGCAGATCGCCTGGTCGACCGGAATGCTGGCAGGCAGAAGCGTATAGAGCACCGGACCTGAGAAGCAGCTTTGAACCCGTATGGCTGTAAAGATATGGAACCATCACGAATAAATAAAAAATCTTGGAATAAACTAAGGGGAGAATAACATGTCTTTTAATGTAGCAATAGACGGACCGGCAGGAGCCGGAAAGAGCACCGTGGCAAAGTCTGTGGCAGCTCTGAAGAATTTTATCTATGTGGATACCGGAGCAATGTACCGGGCAATGGCGTTATATTTTCTGCGCCAGGGAATCGATAAGACCGACGAGAACGCCATCAACGCGGTACTTGACAAGGTGGAGATCACGATCCGTTACGAGAACGGTGCGCAGCAGGTGATCTTAAACGGCGAGAATGTATCCGGGCTGATCCGCACCGAAGAGGTCGGAAACATGGCTTCAGCCACATCCGTCTACAAGAAGGTCCGTGAGAAGCTCGTGGAACTCCAGAAAGATCTGGCAAAGAAGGCAGACGTGATCATGGATGGACGCGACATCGGAACCTGTGTCCTGCCGGATGCCGATGTGAAGGTATATCTGACAGCAAGCTCCGCAGTCCGGGCGAAACGCCGCTATCATGAGCTTAAGGAGAAAGGAACAGCCTGCGATCTCGATGAGATCGAGAAGGACATCATCGAACGGGATTACCGGGATATGCATCGGGAAAATTCCCCGTTGAAACAGGCGGATGACGCCGTACTCCTTGACAGCTCCGACATGACGTTAAAAGAGGTCGTGGACACGATCACAGCGATGATCGATAAGAAGCAGGGTGCGTAAGATGGAAGTAACAGTTGCAAAGACAGCAGGCTTCTGCTTTGGTGTGAAGCGTGCCGTGGAAAAAGTATATGATCAGATCGGCAGGACGGAAAAAAGGATCTACACCTACGGTCCAATTATCCATAATGAGCAGGTCGTGGGCGATCTCAGGGAAAAGGGTGTGGAGGTCATCGACTCTTTAGAAGAATTGAAGACGATCCGGAACGCTGTTGTTGTGATCCGCTCCCACGGTGTCGGAAAAAATGTCTACGAGATCTTAAAGGAAAACGATGTGGAAATCGTGGATGCCACATGTCCCTATGTGAAAAAGATCCACCGGATCGTCGAAAAACAGTCAGCAGAAGGAAGAAAAGTTCTGATCATAGGCAGTGAGGACCATCCGGAGGTGCAGGGCATCAAGGGATGGGGAGATGAGCGGACAGTGGTCATCGAGGACATGGATGATTTTCTTAAGCTGCAGCTTCCGGAAAATGAGAAGCTTTGTATTGTATCCCAGACGACATTTAATTACAAGAAATTTCAAGATATAGTTGAAAAAATTTCTAAAACGAGGTATGATATAACTGTTTTAAATACGATTTGCAATGCAACACAGGAAAGACAAGTGGAAGCGATGAGGATAGCCTCACAGGTGGACGTGATGCTGGTTATCGGCGGGAAACACAGCTCGAATACCCAGAAGCTATACGATATCTGCCGGAAGGAATGTAAAAACACCTATTACATCCAGACTCTGGGCGACTTTAATCCTGAATGTATTAGTTCTGTGCGCAGTGTAGGTATTACGGCCGGGGCGTCAACCCCAAACAATATTATCGAGGAGGTTCATACTAAATGTCAGAGTTAAGTTTTGAACAAATGTTAGAAGAATCATTAAAAACAATACGTACAGGAGAGGTTGTCACCGGTAAGGTCATTGACGTAAAAGAAGACGAAATCGTTTTAAATATTGGTTACAAGTCTGATGGCATCATTACCCGCAGTGAATACACAAACGAGTCCAACGTAGACTTAAGAAATCTTGTACATGTTGGTGACGAGATGGAAGCCAAAGTCGTAAAGGTGAACGACGGTGAGGGTCAGGTCGCTCTTTCCTACAAGAGACTGGCTGCAGACAGAGGAAATAAGAGACTTGAGGAGGCATTTGAGAACCACGAGGTTCTTACAGCAAAGGTTTCCCAGGTTCTTGACGGCGGTTTAAGTGTGATCGTGGACGAAGCTAGAATCTTCATCCCGGCAAGTCTTGTATCCGACGTATATGAGAAAGATTTATCCAAATATGCTGATAAAGAGATCGAATTCGTTATCACAGAGTTCAATCCGAGAAGAAGAAGAGTCATCGGCGACCGCAAGCAGCTTATCGTTGCTAAGAAGGCTGAGATGCAGAAAGCTCTCTTCGAGAAGATCCATGTAGGTGACAAGGTAGAAGGAACTGTTAAGAACGTAACTGATTTCGGTGCATTCATCGATCTCGGCGGCGCTGACGGTTTACTCCACATCTCCGAGATGTCCTGGGGCAGAATCGAGAACCCGAAGAAGGTCTTCAAGGTTGGCGATAAGGTAACAGCTCTCATCAAAGACATCAACGGTGAGAAGATTGCCCTTTCCATGAAGTTCCCGGAGACAAATCCGTGGGCTGACGCTGCTGAGAAGTACGCAGTAGGCAACGTAGTTACAGGTAAGGTAGCTCGTATGACTGACTTCGGCGCATTCGTTGAGCTTGAGCCGGGCGTAGACGCTCTGCTTCACGTATCCCAGATCTCCAGAGAGCACGTTGCTAAGCCGGCTGATGTACTTTCCATCGGTCAGGAGATCACTGCTAAGATCGTTGATTTCAACGAGGCAGACAGAAAGATCAGCTTAAGCATGAAGGCTCTTGAGGCTGACAACGCACAGGAGCAGACAGAGGAGTAATCCGAAGGTGATTCTTAAATAAGAATTTTCGAGGACATCGTTCTTTACGGGCGGTGTCCTTTTTGCGTGACAGGACACATTCATTTTTATAAACAGTGAGTCAAATTTCATGCCTGCGTGGGTCTGCGGCATTGTCATGCGTTGGAGTTATTTTTCGATGCCGATCGAAACGGATTTCAGAGGCCGCGAAGCCTGCCGCAGAAATGCCGCAAATTATGCCCGCACTACAAAAATGCGTAAGGGATTTGTAATTGAAATCATAGTGTAATCTCAAGGTTTGTATGTTAAGATAACCGTACAAAAGCAAAAGACGGCGGAAGAACCTGAAAAGTTACTGTGAACAGTAACCTTGGAAAATCAGGACGGCCGCAAATCGGTATTTGAAGGAGAACGCTGTAAAACAATGCAGTCCGGCAAAGACCGATACAAGAGAACAGGAGGAATTTTATTATGACGAAAAATATGAAAAGAATGACAGCGCTGGCCTGTGCGGCCATGATGATTGCATCTATGGGGATCACCGGATGCGGCAAGGCGGATGGACAGACAAAGGAGGAGACAAAAACGACAGCCGTTGAGACTCCTGCAGGAACGGAGACATCTGCGACTACGGAAAACGAGGCGGGAAAACTTCCGGACGGTACCGGTCAGGAAAGTGGAGCGGCAGACACGGAGTCTGCGAGTGAGTCTGATCCGATGATGGGAACGATCGTTTCTGTGGAAGATGGACAGCTTACGATGCATCGCCAGGATAATGGATTTGATGAGGACGTTGTAATTACGATCGCAGAGGATACGAAGGTTCTGGATGCAGAGAATGGTTATCCGGTGGAACTCGGTGATCTGAAAGAAGGAAATACCATCAGCGCTTATGTAGACGAGGCAATGACATTGAGCCTTCCGCCGATCACAAATGGTCTGCTGATCTTAGTACAGGCAGAGGGATATGATTTCCCGAGATACACGAAGGTAAAGGAATTGATGGCTGCAAATACAGAAGGTGAGCGGATCCTCACAGCCGAGAATGGGATCAATTACATGATTACCGCTGAAACAAGACTTCTTCCATATCTGACAAGAAATATTGTCTCCGAGGAAGACCTTACAGAAGGAACCGAGATCCTGATCTGGAACGAGGAGAACGGAAATAAAGCAGAAAAGATCGTCGTGTTCCAGGGTGAGAACGGATATGCAAAATAAATAATGGGATCTTAAGAGAAACCGATCTGTATGAAAGTATTGGACAGCGGGTATACTCTCCATATGGAAGGAGCGTGAGCCTGTGTCGAAGAAAAAAAGAGAACCGGTGGATCCGGAGCACTTAAAGCCGGAGGACCGGATGAAATTCGAGATCGCGAAGGAGCTGGGGCTGGCGGACAAGGTAATCGCCGGTGGCTGGCGATGCCTTACCGCAAAAGAGAGCGGCAGGATCGGCGGTCTTGTGACAAAAAAGAAGAGAGAAATGTCCGCGAAAACGCAGGATAAGGAGAATCCAGAGGAAAACTGCCATTGAAACAATGGCGGTTTTCTTTTATAATTAGGGGAGAGAGATGCAGCAGTTCACCGATATGGAAAAATCAGATCTCGGAAGGGAATCAATTATGAATATATCGCTTATTTGTTTTACGAGAGCCGGATTTGAGACGATGAAGCGGATCAACGACACCCTTTCCGGAGCTTCTGAAGCTTTCGCGAATGCGTCCTGTCCGGAACATCGTGATAGGAGCGCAAAGACCGAGGACAGATCCTGTGAGGGGGGTACTCTGTATCAGTCTCTGTGGATCGCCGGGCGGTACGCGCTCCAGCTTGCGGCAACGGATGCCGGAGTGCCTTATCAGGCAGTGCCGGAGGGCGGACTTTCGGAGTGGACGAAGGAGGCTTTTCTGCGGGACGATGCTCTTATTTTTGTGAGTGCCTGTGGGATCGCGGTGCGCTCCATTGCGCCATATGTGCGGGATAAATTTCAGGACCCTGCGGTGGTCTGTGTGGATGAGGCGGGACAGTTTGTGATCCCACTTCTCTCCGGACATGTGGGCGGAGCGAACCGGCTGGCGGAAATGGTGGCTTCCGGGATCGGAGCAGTGCCGGTGGTGACGACGGCGACGGATGTGGAGAAGAAATTTGCGGTGGACGTGTTCGCAAAGGATCATGGATTTGTGATCACGGACCGGAAACTTGCGAAGGAGATTTCGGCTGATATTCTTGCGGGTGAGCCGGTGGGAGTGTTCTCAGATTTCGGATTTTCAGCGTGGAAGAAGATTCCGGAGGGACTTTTTGAGGATCGGATCTGTAAGCGGAATCTCTGGATTACGGTGTCTGGAAAAGAAAAGAAAGGGATTCCGGAGAACCGTGTCCTGCGCCTGATCCCACGGTGTGTGGCACTTGGAATCGGCTGTAAACGCGGGACACCTGTGGAGAAGATCCGGACTGCGGTGGAAAGTGCGATGGAGCGGAACGGGATCGATCTGCGAAGCGTCTTTGCGGCGGCGAGCATCGACATCAAGAAGCAGGAGCAGGGACTCATCGAATTCGCAAAGGAACTTCAGGTGCCGTTTCTGACATTTTCCAGTGAGGAGTTAAATGGACAGCCGGGGGATTTCCCGGAGTCGGAATTTGTGCAAAAGACCACGGGAACCGGAAATGTCTGCGAGCGGTCCGCAGTGGCTGCGTGCAGGCTGGGCGTGAGAGCTTCCGAGTGCAGGATCCTGATCCATAAGGAAGCGGAGGACGGCGTGACAGTGGCCGCAGCGTATTATATGATCGGAAAGTCCGGAGAAAATGCGGATCGGGAAGAAAAATCGAGAGGATAGAGTAGAAAGAATATGATGATCCTGATAAATGGGGGAAGCTCCAGCGGAAAGTCCGCATTTGCAGAGACCCTGATCGTAGAACAGGCAAAGAAAGAAGAGGTGATGGCGGAAGCTGCCGGAAAATTGATGCTCGGCGGCGCCCGGAAAACGGATCTGCGCCATCAGCCGTCCTGTTACCTTGCAACCATGATCGCCTGGGACGAGGAGTGCAGGGAGCGGATCCGAAAACACCGCAAAATGCGGGAAAAAAAGAATTTTATGACCATCGAGTGCCCTGTGGACCTTTTGAAGGCGGAGGTCCCTGCCAGGAGCCGGTGTCTGTTAGAGTGTGTTTCCAACCTTGCGGCGAACGAGATGTACCGCCGGGACATGGAAGATCCGGAGAATGGCGCGATGGAACGGATATTGGAAGGAATCAGGATGATCAGAAAAAATGCGGACTTTCTGGTGGTTGTGACAAATGATGTGTCCGGGGATCAGGGGCCGTACTCGGAGGAGACGGAAGAGTATCGGAGGTTGTTGGGCAGAATCAACTGTGCGCTGGCCGGGGAGGCAGATGAAGTGTACGAGGTGATCTGTGGGGAGCCGGTGATGGTGAAGAAAAAGAAGAGGGAAGATACGGAAGTGGAAGAGAGAAGAACGGATCGATCTGTGGATCGTCAGAGAGGGATCAGGCTTTTTGTGGGAGGCGCATATCAGGGGAAATCAAACCTTGCGATGCGTGAGGCGGTGACGGAAGAAAACCGCTTCATTCTTGTGGCAGACGGCGAACAGTCACCGTTGGAAGACGCGTTTGATTCGGAGGCTGTTCTGAATCTTCATATCTATATTCGAAGGCTGATAGACGCAGTACTGGGTGAGTATGACGCGAAGAGAGAGGATGACAGAGTGTTCTGCGACAGTATCCGCAGTGAAATCAATGAGAGAACTGAAGCTGTGAGGGATCCAGCTGAAAGAACATCTGCCGGAGAAACAAAGATGGTCAGAGAGCAGAGAAAAGAAACGGAGAGTATCGAGATCCGGATCGAAGAGGTCATGTACCGGTATCTGGATATGATCCTTGAGAAGAATCCCAACGCAGTCATCACCTGCGACGAGATCGGCTGCGGAATCGTTCCCATCGATAAAACAGACCGCCTGTGGCGGGAGATGAGTGGGGACGCCTGCCAGTATCTGGCGGCGCGGGCGGTGAAGGTATGCCGCGTTGTCTGCGGGATCCCGATGGCTTTAAAGGGCGGTGAGACATGATGGAGTACGGACACGGCGGTGATATCTACCGGAACCGGAATGTGGAGCTGGATTTCTCGGTCAACGTAAATCCCTTGGGAATGCCAAATTTTGTCTGGGAGGCAGCCCAGAGGAGCATTGCCTTCTGTACAGGATATCCGGACAGCTCCTGCGAAAACCTGCGGGGACGGTTGTCAGAGCTTACCGGTGTCCCGGAAGATCAGATGATCTTCGGAAACGGGGCGGCGGAATTGATCTTCCGGCTGGTACAGGAGGTACGGCCGAAAAAGGCAGTGATCCCTGCGCCATCTTTCGCGGAGTATGAAACGGCGTTGAGATCCTGTGGGACAGAAATCGCTTTTTTCTATTTAAAAGAGGCGGAATCTTTTTTCTTAAACGTATCGGAATTTCTGGATTTTTTGAGAACAGAGCAGCCGGAGATCATATTTTTATGCACTCCGGCGAATCCCACAGGGGCCATGATCCGTCAGGCAGATCTTTCAAAAATCTTAGACTACTGCAAGAAACATGGGATCCTGCTGGTTCTGGACGAATGCTTTGTGGAATTCCTTGATGAGGAGCGAAGCTGCGGCTGTATCCGTGAATTTCTCGACTGGGAGACCGGAAGACCGGAACATGGCGGAAGCTTATTTCTTCTCCGGGCATTCACAAAGACATATGCCATGGCGGGACTGCGGCTGGGGTATGGATTCTGTACGAGCAGGGAGCTTTTAGAACGGATGGAGGAGAACTGGCAGCCTTGGAGTGTTTCGATCCCGGCGCAGGAGGCGGGATATGCGGCACTTTCGGAAGAACGGATCCCTTTTCTGAAAAAGATGCGGGAGACGGTGGCGAAAGAACGGCAGTATCTTTCTGACGGACTGACGAAAGCAGGCTTCACGGTATTCCACTCGGACGCGAATTTCCTCCTGTTTAAGGACTTCAAGACCGGTCAGGAATCCTGGCTGTACGAATATTTTCTGGAACGGGGGATCCTGATCCGGTCATGCAGGAATTACAGACTGCTTGACAGACGATTTTACAGGATCTGCGTCCGCTCCCATGAAGAAAACCGGGAATTCCTGGAGATATTAAAGGACTACAGGTAGATCATCCGGATGGAAAACGCAGCTGTTGGAAGAAAACGAAAGATACGTTGGAAAATGACAGAAGGAAAAAGAAATTTTCTGTATGTTTATAAGCAAAAATAATATAAAATCGCAAAAAAATTATATGAATTGCCTGTTGCTAAAATTCGACAAAGCTGTTATACTCTACAGTAATAACTGGAACTGACGTTATGACGGTTTTTAGTTATATTTTTTTTAAACATAATAAAACAGAAGAAAGAGAGGGAACCATAAAATGGGTAAGATCATTGGTGATGGTATTACATTTGATGATGTGCTCCTTGTACCTGCATATTCTGAAGTAATCCCAAATCAGGTTGATGTTTCAACACACCTGACAAAGAAAGTCAAACTCAATATTCCATTTATGAGTGCCGGCATGGATACCGTTACTGAGCACCGCATGGCGATCGCGATGGCGCGACAGGGCGGAATCGGTATCATTCACAAAAACATGTCGATCGAGGCGCAGGCTGAAGAGGTAGATAAGGTAAAACGTTCTGAAAACGGAGTAATCACAGACCCATTTTATTTGTCCCCGGAACATACATTAAAAGATGCAGATGAGCTGATGGCAAAATTCCGCATTTCCGGTGTTCCGATCACTGAGGGTAAAAAGCTCGTCGGAATCATCACAAACCGTGATCTGAAATTTGAGGAAGATTATTCTAAGAAGATCAAAGAGTGCATGACTTCCGAGCATCTGGTTACAGCTAAAGAAGGCGTAACCATGGAAGAAGCAAAGCGCATTCTTGCAAAGGCAAGAGTCGAGAAGCTTCCGATCGTAGATGAAAACTTTAACTTAAAAGGACTCATTACGATCAAAGATATCGAGAAACAGATCAAGTATCCGAACTCCGCAAAGGATGACCACGGAAGACTTCTCTGCGGTGCTGCAATTGGAATCACAGCAAATGTTCTTGAGAGAACGGAAGCCCTTGTAAATGCAAAGGTCGATGTTGTTGTTCTCGACTCTGCGCACGGACACTCTGCGAACGTTATCAACTGCGTAAAGATGATCAAGGAGAAATTCCCGGATCTTCAGGTAATCGCCGGTAACGTTGCAACGGGTGAGGCTACAAGAGCCCTGATCGAGGCCGGCGTTGACGCTGTCAAGGTTGGTATCGGACCGGGATCGATCTGTACGACACGTGTCGTTGCAGGTATCGGTGTTCCGCAGATCACTGCGGTTATGGACTGCTATGCAGTTGCGAAGGAGTACGGTATTCCGATCATCGCCGACGGCGGTATCAAGTATTCCGGAGATGTTACAAAGGCTCTCGCAGCCGGCGGTAATGTCTGCATGATGGGATCCATGTTCGCGGGCTGCGATGAGAGCCCGGGAGACTTCGAACTTTATCAGGGAAGAAAATATAAAGTTTACCGTGGAATGGGATCTATTTCTGCTATGGAGAACGGCAGTAAGGACCGTTACTTCCAGTCGAACGCGAAGAAGCTTGTTCCGGAAGGCGTTGAAGGACGTGTTGCTTACAAGGGATTCGTTGAGGATACCGTATTCCAGATGCTGGGCGGTCTTCGTGCCGGTATGGGATATTGCGGTGCTCATGATATCAAAGAGCTTCAGGAGAACAGTCATTTTGTTAAGATCTCCGCAGCCGCACTCCGTGAGAGCCATCCGCATGATATCCACATCACAAAAGAGGCTCCGAACTACAGCGTAGACGAATAATTTTAATCCCGAGAGGGCAGCAAAAGGCTGTACAGGCGGCGGAAACGCTGTTCCCTGCACAGCCTTTTTTCGGACTGTGTGTATTTAGAAATAAGGGACCAGATGGAAAATTTTATGAAGATGCTTTCGACCCAGGCGATCCTGCTCGTGTACATGGCGGTGGGATTTTACTGCAGAAAGCGTGGAATTATTGAAAAAAAGATGCAGGGAAAGCTCACGGATTTTGTTCTCAGGATCACGCTGCCCTGTATGATCTTTAACTCCTTCAGCATGCATATCACATTGGACATGTTAAAACAGGCGGCCCTGTGTCTCGGAGTGGCGTTTTTTATCTGCTTCGCGGCATGGCTCGGTGGAAAAGTTGTCTACAACATGTATCCGAAGGAGAAAAAATCCGTCTTACAGTATGCCACACTCGTCAATAACGCGGCGTTTTTGGGGCTGCCGATCGTGAAGGCGGTGCTCGGCGAGGCGGGAATGTTCCTGGCGTCGATCTTTATTATCCCGAACCGTATTTTTATGTGGACGGCGGGAGTATCGATTTTCACGGCGGAGGCGGATAAAAAGGCGGCGTTTAAGAAGGTTATGCTGAATCCGTGCGTGATCGTGATCTTTATCGGACTTTTCAGAAGCTTCACAGACTTTACTCTGCCGGAATTTCTGGCAAAGTCTATCACAGGACTTGGAAACTGTACAACTCCGCTCTCCATGGTCCTGATCGGGACGATGATGACGGAACTGACATTGGCGTCCTTTAAGGACTGGAGTACTGTGTACCTGGCGTTTATGCGCCTTGTGGCACTGCCATTTCTGGCGCTCTTTATCATGCGCCTGTTAAATGCAGATCCGATCATGACAGGATGCGCGGTGATTCTTACAGCGATGCCTGCGGGAAGCACGACGGCGCTTCTGGCGGAGAAATATGGATCGGATCCGGTGTATGCGTCGAAATGTCTGCTTACCAATACACTGTTCTCTCTGATCACGATTCCGATCATGACATTATTTATATGAGGGTGCTATGTGCCGGTGGCACATGTCCAGCACTGACCGAAGCGGAGCGTAGATGCGGGAGCACGTAGTGCGGAGCAATCCGGTATCAGGGAGGTCAAAAGACTTTTTGCCCTCAACATCATTTATATAGGTTTACCTGGGGTTCCAGGAGAAAGGGAAAACGGCTGAATTTTAAGGAAAAGCCGGAATAAAAGAAGTTTTATGAGTATTTTAAATGTAGAACACCTGAGCCATGGTTTCGGAGACCGGGCTATCTTTACGGACGTTTCTTTCCGCCTGTTAAAGGGGGAACATATCGGTCTCATCGGAGCAAACGGTGAGGGAAAGTCCACATTTATGAATATCATCACCGGAAAGATGATGCCGGATGAGGGAAAGGTTGAGTGGTCAAAAAATGTCCGTGTGGGCTACTTAGACCAGCATACCGTGCTTGAGAAGGGTATGACGATCCGCGACGTGCTTAAGAGTGCCTTTTCCTTCCTCTTTGAGATGGAGGAGAAGATGAACGACATCTGCGCGAAGATGGGAGATGCGTCCGAGGATGAGATGAACGCCATGATGGAGGAGCTGGGAACGATCCAGGATCTTCTGATGGCACATGATTTCTACATTATCGACTCCAAGGTGGAGGAGATCGGACGCGCCTTCGGCCTCGACGAGATCGGTCTTGACAAGGACGTTGACGAGCTCTCCGGCGGACAGAGAACGAAGGTCCTCCTCGGAAAACTTCTTCTTGAGAAGCCGGATATCCTGCTCCTCGACGAGCCGACAAACTATCTGGATGTACAGCATATCGAGTGGCTGAAGCGGTATCTTCAGGATTACGAGAACGCTTTTATCCTGATCTCCCACGATATCCCGTTTTTAAACAGCGTGGTAAACCTGATCTACCATATGGAGAACCAGAAGCTTGACCGCTATGTGGGTGACTATGACCGGTTCATGGAAGTCTACGAGATGAAAAAGAGCCAGTTGGAGGCAGCTTACAACCGCCAGCAGGCGGAGATCGCGAAGCTTCAGGATTTCGTTGCGAGAAACAAGGCCCGTGTTGCGACGAGAAACATGGCGATGTCGAGACAGAAGAAGCTGGACAAAATGGAGGTCATCGAGCTTGCAAAGGAAAAACCGAAGCCGGAGTTCCATTTCCTGAATGCAAGGGCAACCGGAAAACTGATCTTTGAGACGAAGGATCTTGTGATCGGTTATGATGAACCACTTTCAAAACCGCTTAATTTCCTCATGGAGCGCGGTGAGAAGATCGCGGTCATCGGTGCGAATGGTATCGGTAAAACTACCTTTTTAAAGAGCATTCAGGGGTTGATCCCGGCGATCTCCGGAACCGTTGAGGTCGGTGACTATCAGTTCCCGGGTTACTTCGAGCAGGAGATGGCACCGGGAAATACGACGACCTGTATCGAGGAGATCTGGAAGGAGTTTCCGTCCTACACCCAGTACGAAGTCCGCTCTGCCCTTGCAAAGTGCGGCCTGACTACAAAGAATATCGAGAGCCAGGTCCGCGTCCTCTCCGGTGGTGAGCAGGCGAAGGTCCGCCTCTGCAAGCTTATGAACCGGGAGACCAACGTTCTGCTTCTCGACGAGCCGACGAACCATCTGGATGTGGATGCGAAGGACGAGCTTAAGAGAGCACTTTCGGAGTACAAAGGAGCAGTCCTCCTCATCTGCCACGAGCCGGAGTTCTATGACGGACTGGTGTCAAAGGTTTGGGATCTCAGTAAGTGGTCGTTAAAGATTTAATATAACAGATCCTGCTGCCATGCATCTGGAAGAACCTGCTGGTGGCAGGTTCTGCAGGCGAATGAGATGCCATCAATATGGGATTTACCAGGAAATGGTCATCATTTATTTTTCTCTGTATGTGGCAGCCGTCCCCGGAGAAATCTCTTTTTGATCTCCGACCAGGAAAACGGGATCAGAGGATAGATGTAGCTCTTTCCGGCAATGGTACGGTTGAATACGATGGAACAGACGGCGATGGCGGTGCCGAGGATGAATCCCCAGACGTTTAAGAGGGAGGTCAGGATCAGCAGGATCACGCGCATGAATTTTAGCGCGTAACCCATCTCGAAGCTTGCCTGAGAGTAATTGGCTATGGTGACAAACGCCATGTAGAGCATGGTTTCGGAATTGAACCAGCCGGATTTTACAGAATATTCGCCGAGAACAATACCGGCGATAACACTTAACGGTGTGGTCAGCATGCTGGGCGTATTGACAGCGGCGAGGCGCAGGCCGTCGATGGCAAATTCCAGGATCAGAAGCTGGAAGATCAGGGGAACGTACATGTCATCCGCCAGCTTGATAAACTCCAGCCAGCCTGGGATCCAGTTCTGGTTCTGCATAAAGAGAAGCCACACCGGGGTCAGAAACAGGGTGAGAAATGAGACTGTCATTCTGGAAAGACGCAGGTAGGTTCCGGTCACCGGCGGGAAGTAATAGTCATCTGCCTCCTCGATAATGTCAAAGACTGAGGATGGCAGGATCATGCAGGCGGGGGAATTGTCAACAAGGATGACGATGTTTCCCTCCAGAATAGACGCCGCAGCCGTGTCCGGACGTTCAGAAAAACGGAATTTTGGGAACGGGTTGAACCATTTGTGGGGAAAGATACATTCTGCCAGACTTTCTTGATTCATAGTCAGAGCATCTACATGCAGATTTTCGATGCGGTCCTTGATCTTATTTAGCAGGTCCTCGTCCACACGACGTTTCATGTAGCAGATCGCAATGTCTGTGTGGGAGCTTTCTCCGGTCTGCATGATCTCCACCGTGAGATTCACGTCCCGGATCCGGCGGCGGATCAGGGCGGTATTGAAGATCATGGTTTCCACGAAGCCATCCCGGGAGCCTCGGAGCACCTTGTCTTTTTCGGGCTCCGAGACCCCGCGGGCCGGGTAAGTACGGCAGTCGATGAGGATTGCCCGGTCATACCCGTCGATTAAAAGACAGGAGAGGCCGGAGAGGAGTTGTGTAAAGATATTTTTATCATCGGTCTCCACGGTGGTCTCGCCGTAATGGACGTACTGCTTTGCGAAATCATGGGCAGATGATGGGAACGAGTCCGGTTTTACGGAGGCGAAATCCTGCATCAGGCGCAGAAGGATCTCGTCCTTTGTGAAGCCGTCAATGAAGTACAGGCAGGCTTTTTTGTCCGCAATAGTGAGAGTGTGGTAGACGATATCGAAGTTTTTTTGGACATCCAGGATCTCGTGAAAGCGGGAGATGTTCTGATCGAAATTGGATGAAATGTTCATGGATATCATGTCCTTTCAAGAGTTATGATGATGTAGAGTGTTGCAAGCGACCGCGCTCGGTGCGAGAATGTGCCAAGGTACATTTCTTTTAAAAAGCAGACCCGGTGATCAATAATCGAAAGGGGCAGTCATGAGTCACGTGAAGGGGGAGTGATTCCTTCAGACGATATTTTGCAGATATTATTTCAAAAAAACATGAAATTATACGGGACATACCTGCGGCCTGCAAACCGCCGAAAATGCGTACTGTATACAAAGTCCCAATTCCACTGGGCAGAACCACCATAGAATAGATTGTTTTTTTGTAAAAACAACGAATCTGCTTTTCCCCAGCGGACATTTGTGCGAAAGATAGTAAATATATACAATAAAATTGTGCAAATTTAACTATATTTACCATAGCATTTCCGGTAATATTTTGTTATACTGCATAAGCATTGAAATTGAAGGGGTATCAATTTCGAGGAACTGTATAATGCAAGGAAATTGTACGTGAATGAAAGGCTGTGCTCAGTGGGGGAGCACAGCCTTTCGCCGTTTAAGCGCTGCCCGTATGCAGTTCAGCGAATGTGAGTGCTTATGCAGGCAAGAGTGCAGCGCACACATATTTGCCAGACTGACGCATGGTCGGACTATTCATGAAATATTTCTTAAACAGATGAAAATCCATAGCCCTTTTCAGAAAAAAAGTGTATAATAAAAAGTAATCATTCAGCCATACGGAAATTTTCAAAACAATAGAAAGCCCGTTTATGACTGAATTGTTGTATAACGGCATATATTCCAAAACTGACTGAAATTCTGCGCTGCAGCGCGGCTATCAAAGTCGGAATGTAATAAGGAGAGCAAAATGAAAGACGGATTTATCCGGGTGGCGGCGGCCACCCCAGATTTAAAGGTTGCAGATCCTGTGTTTAACCGGGAACAGACCTGGAAGATGATGCAGGAGGCAGCATCCCGGGATGTAAAGATCCTGGTGTTCCCGGAGCTCGGTCTCACCGGATACACCTGCAGTGACCTGTTTCTGCAGGACACCCTGATCGATCAGGCGAAGGAAGAACTCTTATGGCTCTTAGACGCATCAAAGGATATGGATATGCTGACCTTCATCGGACTTCCGTGGATGAAGGACGGAAAACTCTACAACGTAGCGGCTGCCATCAAGGATGGCGAGCTTTTAGGCCTTGTTCCGAAGAGACATCTTCCGAACTATTCTGAATTCTATGAGCTACGCCATTTCAACCCGGGTCCGGTAAAACCGGATGTGGTAGAGTGGGGAGAGAGCCTGATCCCGTTTGGAAGCAAGATCCTGTTCCGCTGCACGAATATCCCGGAACTCATAGTCGCCGCAGAACTCTGCGAGGACGTATGGACGATGGATCCACCGAGCGTCTCCCACGCGAAAGCCGGAGCTACCGTGATCGCAAACTGCTCCGCCAGCGATGAGACCACAGGAAAAGCGGGATACCGTGAGACACTGATCGCCGGACAGTCTGCCCGCCTCGTATGTGCGTACATCTATGCCAATGCCGGAGAGGGCGAGTCCACCCAGGACCTCGTCTTCGGCGGACATGATATCATTGCCGAGAACGGAAATATCCTTGCGGAATCCGAGCGTTTCAAAAACGGCATGATCACGGCGGACATCGATCTTTACAGACTTAAAAACGAGAGGAGAAGAATGACCACATGTCAGCCGGGTGCGGAGACTGAGGACTATGATTACATGGACTTCACCTTAAACAAAACGGAGCTCACATTAAAACGCTATGTCGATCCGGCACCTTTCGTTCCGTCAAACGAGAAAGAGAGAACCGCCCGCTGTGAGGAGATCTTAACGATCCAGGCCATGGGCTTAAAGAAACGTCTCGCCCACACCGGTGCCAAGAGCGCAGTTGTAGGAATCTCCGGCGGACTCGACTCCACCCTGGCACTTCTTGTCACAGCGAGAGCCTTCGATATGCTGGGCATTCCGAGAGAAAATATTCTCTCCGTCACGATGCCGTGCTTCGGAACTACGGACAGAACCTACAACAACGCAGTCACACTCACAAAGAAGCTGGGCGCGACGTTAAAAGAAGTAAATATCAGAAAAGCAGTTTCCACCCACTTCGAGGATATCGGACATGATCCGGCGATCCATGATGTGACTTACGAGAACTCCCAGGCAAGATACCGCACCCTGATCCTCATGGACCTTGCGAACAAGACGAACGGCATGGTCATCGGAACAGGAGATATGTCTGAGCTGGCTCTTGGCTGGGCGACCTACAACGGCGACCACATGTCCATGTACGGCGTGAACGCGTCTGTTCCGAAGACGCTTGTCCGTCATCTTGTCCGCTACTACGCGGATACCTGCGGCGACAAGGCCCTGGCAGATGTACTCAACGATGTTCTCGATACCCCGGTGAGCCCGGAGCTTCTGCCGCCGGAGGACGGAAAGATCTCCCAGAAGACGGAGGACCTGGTCGGACCTTACGAGCTTCACGATTTCTTCCTCTATTATATTCTCCGTTACGGTTATCATCCGGCGAAGATCTACCGCCTGGCGAAGATCGCTTTCGCGGGAGTTTACGAGGACAAGGTGATCTACAAGTGGTTAAATACCTTCTACCGCCGGTTCTTCGCACAGCAGTTCAAGCGTTCCTGCCTGCCGGACGGCCCGAAGGTCGGATCTGTTGCGGTTTCTCCGAGAGGTGATCTCAGAATGCCGAGCGACGCAGCGAGACGGATCTGGATGGATGAAGTGGAGAAACTTGACCCGGAGGAAGGGAGATGATCACAAGCACAAAAAATGACCAGGTAAAAGCAGTCATTGAATTAAAGAAAAAAGCGAGAGCGAGAAATGAGCAGGGACTTTTCGTCGTCGAGGGAGTGCGGATGGCCGCTGAGCTCCCGAAGGATCAGGTTAAAAGTATCTATGTTTCTGAAACTTTCGCGAAAAATCCGGAGAATGCCGCAATTCTTGCGGAGTACCCGGGATACGAACTTGTCAGCGACTCTGTGTTTGCGGTGATGTCCGACACGCAGACGCCCCAGGGTGTGCTGGCACTTGTCAGACAGTTTTCCTACGGAATGGACGAGCTCTTAAAGAGTGACCGTCCAGCTCATCTGATGGTGCTGGAAAATCTTCAGGATCCAGGAAACCTGGGAACGATCCTGAGAGCCGGAGAGGGCGCGGGGATCACGGGACTCATTATGAGCCGTGACACTGTGGATATCTACAACCCGAAGGTGATCCGTTCCACCATGGGATCCGTGTTCCGCGTCCCGTTCTTCTACACGGACGATCTGGAGCAGACCGTTCTGGATCTGAAAGCGCGGGGGATCCGGGTATTTGCGGCCCATCTCGCAGGAAAGAATAATTACGAGCAGGAAGACTATACTGGTAATACGGCGTTCCTGATCGGAAATGAGGGAAACGGGTTGACAGAAAAGCTTTCCGACATGGCGGATACCTGGGTGAAGATCCCCATGGAGGGAAAGGTGGAGTCCTTAAATGCCGCCATCGCAGCATCGATCCTGATGTTTGAGACGGCAAGACAGCGGCGCGCGTAAAGGAGTGATTTTATGGATATGATCGGATGGCTTGTGGCCTTTGTAATTCTGATCGGAATCGAGGCGGCGACCATGGCGCTCACGACGATCTGGTTTGCGGGTGGGGCCGTATTCGCGTTCTTTGCTGCGGTACTTGGGTTTTCCATACAGACGCAGCTTGTGGTGTTCCTGATCGTATCGTTTATCCTGCTTCTCTTTACAAGACCGCTCGCCATGCGGTTCGTCAACCGGGAAACCGTGAAGACGAACGTTGACGGGTTGATCGGAAGGAGGGCAAAAGTGATCACAAAGATCGACAACAATGAACCGTCCGGTGCCACCGTTGTCGACGGTCAGGAGTGGACGGCAAGATCCATGGATGACGCGGTGACGATCCCGGTGGGGACCCATGTGGTCATAAAGGAAGTCCGGGGCGTGAAGCTCATTGTGGAGCCGGTTTCTGAGAAGGATGTGTAAAAACTAAAATGAAGAAGATTCATTTTGGAAGTTTACAGACCTGAAAAATACATGTCTGTTGTTCAAAAGAAAAGTTTCAGGCTTGCTCATAGGAATATGAACGGGTCGAAGAAAAAAGGGAAAAAATAATTCCCCATAAAACATAAAGGAGGACATAAATATGCCAGCAATTTTAATATTAGTACTGATTTTTATCATTCTGCTGATCCTCGTTTCCTGCATCCGCATCGTGCCCCAGGCACAGGCGATGGTAGTGGAGAGACTCGGCGCGTACCTTGAGACATGGAATGTGGGAATCCACTTCAAAGTTCCGTTTATTGACCGCGTTGCAAAGCGGGTCCTCTTAAAAGAGCAGGTCGTTGACTTCGCTCCGCAGCCGGTGATCACAAAGGATAACGTCACCATGAAGATCGATACGGTCGTGTTCTTCCAGATCACAGACCCGAAGCTCTACGCATACGGTGTTGAGAACCCGATCATGGCCATCGAGAATCTGACAGCCACCACGCTTCGAAACATCATCGGTGACCTGGAGCTCGACCAGACCTTAACTTCCCGTGAGACCATCAACACAAAGATGCGTTCCGCCCTGGATGTTGCCACGGACCCGTGGGGCATCAAGGTAAACCGTGTGGAGTTAAAGAATATCATTCCGCCGGCAGCGATCCAGGATGCCATGGAGAAACAGATGAAGGCAGAGCGTGAGCGCCGTGAGGCGATCCTTCGTGCGGAAGGTGAGAAGAAGTCCACGATCCTCGTGGCAGAGGGTAAGAAACAGTCCGCGATCCTCGACGCGGAGGCAGATAAGCAGGCAGCGATCCTTCACGCGGAGGCGGAGAAGGAGAAACGGATCCGCGAGGCAGAAGGCCAGGCGGAGGCGATCATCAAGATCCAGCAGGCGAACGCCGATGGTATCCGCATGATCAAGGAAGCCGGAGCAGACCAGACAGTTTTGCAGTTAAAGAGTCTTGAGGCGTTCGCGAAGGCGGCAGACGGCAAGGCAACAAAGATCATCATCCCGTCTGAGATCCAATCCCTCGCAGGTCTTGTGACAAGTGTAACGGAGATCGCAAAAAAGAGTGAAACTGAGAATTGATCTTGAAAAGGAATATGGAATCGTTTTAGAGGGCGGCGGTGCCAGGGGCGCATACCAGATCGGTGTCTGGAAAGCGCTCCGGGAAGCCGGCATGAAGATAAAGGGTGTCGCGGGAACGTCCGTTGGGGCGTTAAACGGCGCCCTGATCTGCATGGATGATCTCGGGAAGGCGGAGGAGATCTGGGGAAACATGACCTACTCCACCGTGTTCAATGTGGACGATTCCATGATCGGAAAATTAAAGAAATTTGGCGTGCGATCCATGAAAGTGACCGACGCGGCGGCAGAATTCAGACGGCTGTTTTCAGACAGGGGGCTCGATATCGCCCCACTCAAAAAACTTCTGGAAGAGACGGTGGATGAGGAGCGGATCAGGCGCTCACCACGGGATTTCTGCGCCGCGTCCTTTTCAGTCACGGACCGGAAAGAGGAGGACTTCGATGTAAAGGCAGCACCTCTGGGGACCATAAAGGATATAATGATGGCCAGCGCCTATTTCCCAGGATTTAAGCAGGAAAAGCTGGGTGGAAAGACGTATCTTGACGGCGGCAGCGTCAACAATGTGCCGGTGGATCTCCTGACGGACCGGGGATATAAGGATATCATCGTGATCCGCCTCTATGGGATCGGCGTGGACCGGCGAAGGTTCATGGATATCCCGGAGGACGTGACGGTCCACGAGATCGCGCCAAGAAGAAATCTCGGCGGGATCCTGGAATTTGACAGTGCGAGAACGAGGAAAAACATGAAGCTCGGCTATTTTGACGGGCTGAGATTCCTCTACGGACTCTGCGGAAGGAAATATTATCTTGACATGCCATATTCCGAGGCGTATTATTTTGGCAGGATCATGTCGGAACTTGACATGTTTAAGGAGTGGCTGAGACCTTATGTAAAGGAACATGAGTTTGCAAAGCTCACAGGCTATCGTGTATACACGGAGAAGATATTTCCGTTTCTTGCCAGGAAGCTTCGGCTGCAGCCGGAATGGGATTACAGGGATCTCTACGGGGCAGTCCTGGAAGTGTTCGCGAAAAAGATGCAGATGGAAGTCTACGAGGTTTACACGCCGGACGATATCGTGGGGAAGATCCATGAACTTTTTTCAGACAGGCTGACGATAGGATAGGGAAGCGTGGCAGCACATCGGAAGTCTTTCAAAAGTACCAGGCAGCACGGCTGATCCTGGGAAAACGACAGATCCGGCAGAAAATATGAGGAGAACGCTGAAATATGGCGGAAAACAATAAGAGAAGAAAAGTCAGGAGCGAGTCCATGGCTCTTGATGCCATGCACATCATCATCGGCATCGCTGTGGTGGTGATGGCAGTTATCTCGTTCCTTGACACGGAGAGGTATATGTTCCTCTTTCCGGCGATATTTTTCCTGGCGGCAGTTTTAAATCTGGTCACAGGAAAATACTGGCTGTCCCGGGCAAAACGGGAGAGGCGGAGAAGAACGGCGGCGGTGTTCCAGATGGTGTTCGGAACGACTCTGCTGATCTTTACATTTTTAAGCGCAATGAGTATCTGGTGGAGGTAATGAGATGAAGGGAGAGATCCTGAAATTATTGAAGGAGACAGATGGCTATATTTCCGGTCAGGAGCTTTGCGAGAAGTTCGGTGTCTCGAGAACGGCGGTCTGGAAGGTCATCAACCAGTTAAAGGAGGAGGGCTACGAGATCGAGGCCGTCCGGAATAAAGGATATATTTTAAAGGGATCGGCGGATGTGCTCTCAAAGGAAGAGCTGGAAAGCACGATCCACACGAAATGGGCAGGAACGCAGGTGGCGTTCTTCGAGGAGACCGACTCCACGAACAATGAGATCCGCCGTCTCGCGGAACAGGGCGCGCCCCACGGAACCCTGGCTGTCGCGGAACGCCAGCTCGGCGGAAAGGGCAGAAGAGGTCGTGTCTGGACATCTCCGGCGGGCGTTGGGATCTGGATGAGCATGCTCTTAAGACCACAGATCGATCCCATGGCGGCATCCATGCTGACGCTCGTTATGGCGCTGGCCACGAAAAAGGGAATCGAGAAGGCGACAGGCCTGAAACCTGAGATCAAATGGCCGAACGATCTTGTTTTGAATAAGAAGAAGATCTGCGGAATCTTAACGGAGATGAGCACGGAACTCATGGAGATCCAGTACGTGATCCCGGGAACCGGCATCAATGTAAACCAGACGGAATTTCTGGATGACATCAAGGCGACAGCGACGTCCCTGCGGATCGAGAGCGGAAAGATCCAGAAGAGAAGCGAGATCATCGCGGCGATCATGGAGGCATTTGAGGGATATTATGACACCTTCATCGAGACACAGGACATGTCGGGACTTATTGAAGAGTACAATGCAAACCTTGTAAATCTCGGCAACGAGGTGTGCGTTCTGGATCCGGCGGGCGAGTACCGCGGTGTCTCTGAGGGAATCAACAAGGAAGGCGCACTTTTAGTCCGTCTCTCCGATGGCACATTAAAGGAGATTATCTCCGGGGAAGTTTCCGTCCGCGGAGTCTATGGATATGTATAAGGAAGAAATGAATGTTTCGGGGGCGGATCTTTATTCCGGTCTCCAGAAAATCTTTCCGGATGAGAAAGACCTCACCCTGACGGAGCGTCTGGAAGCCGCAAGAGGACCGCTCCTTTCCTGGTATCGGGGGAATAAAAGAGATCTCCCCTGGCGGGAGAACCAGGATGCCTACCGGATCTGGATCTCGGAGATCATGCTGCAGCAGACGAGAGTGGAGGCGGTAAAGCCCTACTTTGCCCGGTTTATGGAGTGTTTTCCGACGGTGCAGGCATTGGCTGAGTGTGAGGAAGAAGAGCTTTTCAAGTATTGGGAAGGTCTCGGATATTACAGCAGGGCCAGAAATCTGAAGAAAGCGGCCAAGATCATCGTTTCCCAGTACGGCGGAGAACTTCCGGCAGATCGCAGAGCGCTTCTTGCGCTTCCGGGAATCGGAAGCTACACGGCGGGTGCCATTGGATCCATCGCTTTCGGACTCCCTGTCCCAGCGGTGGACGGAAATGTCATGCGGGTCCTTTCGAGAGTTGCCGGAAGCTACGAAGATATCTTAAAACAAGCGGTAAAGAAGAAGACAGAAGCTGCGGTCGAAGAGGTCTTAAAGACACTCAAAAAGGATGAGCCAGGAGATTTCAACCAGGCGCTCATCGAGACCGGAGCCATCGTCTGCGTCCCCAATGGTGCCCCTCTCTGCGATCTTCCATGTCCATTCTATACGGTATGCGAGGCGAGAAAAAGAAACCTGATCTCTGCGATCCCGGTGAAGGCACCGAAAAAGAAAAGGAAAATTGAGGAAAAGACCGTATTATTAGTGAAATACGGGGATAAAATAGCCATTAGAAAGCGGGATGACACCGGACTGCTGGCATCCCTGTATGAATTTCCGAATCTGGAAGGAAAACTTTCAGAGAAAGAGGTACTGGAACGCCTCGGTGGCGGGGCATCGGTGGAGGAAAAACTGCCGGAGGCAAAGCACATTTTTAGCCATGTGGAGTGGCATATGAGCGGGTACCTGGTAAAGGCAGGGGAGGAGATCCCGGGAATGCTGTTTGCGGACAGAGGGGAATTGAAGGAGAAGTACCCGATCCCGAACGCGTTTGCGGCGTATAGAAAGCTGCTGGAAAGCCAGTCATGATATAATGAGTCCAAAAGAAAAACAAGCGGCACCGCAGGTGGCATTTGTTTTTCTTGGACCATTAACGAACGAACCGCCTGCGTCAGCAGGCAATAGAGCGCGTCAGCGCGGGGGTCGTGAGTCTATGATATAATGGCTGTAAATTCTCTTGAACCCACAGATATTGTTTGTCAGGGCGGACAGAATGCAGAAGATGCATCATTATTGTACACGGGTAGGAATTTTCTGAACTGAAAATTCCGTACAGTAGTACCGATGCATCTGTCAGTGTCCCATATTAGAAATAGAAAGTATTGACATTTGTTAGTATTATGGCGCATAAGGGCGTCTTTTATGGAGCGTGTTCATGATGAAAATGAAAAAAATGTTATTTGTTTTTAATCCCCGTTCCGGGAAGGAAGCCATCAAGAACCAGTTGTCCGATATTCTCGGGATTTTCTGTGGAGCAGGCTATCTGCCCTCTGTCTATGTGACCCAGGAACCGGGGGATGCGGCGAAGATTGCCGAGGAATACGGTAAGGATGTGGAACTTTTCGTCTGCAGCGGCGGGGATGGAACGCTGAACAGCGTGATCTCCGGCATCATGAGGCTGGAAAAACGCCCGGAGATCGGATATCTCCCGGCAGGTTCCACGAATGATTTCGCGAGAAGCTTAAAGATTCCGGCGAATCTCACGAAGGCGGCGCAGGATGTGGTGAGCGGAAAGTCCTACGGCGTCGACATCGGAAAATTTGGGGATGAGCGGTATTTTGTTTATATCGCCGCATTTGGCGCTTTCACGGAAGTGTCGTACAGCACGCCCCAGGACATCAAGAACGTTCTTGGGCATCAGGCATATATCCTGGAGTCCATCAAGGCACTGGGAAATCTCAAATCCTACAGGATGCATTTGACATGGGATGACGGTGAGACGGATGGAGAGTTCGTTTTCGGAATGGTGACGAACACCACAAGTGTCGGAGGCTTCAGAGGACTTGCGCCGAAGGATGTTTCCTTCCATGACGGCCTGTTTGAGGGCGTGTTTATCCGGACACCGAAGACTCCGGCGGATCTTCCGAATATTATAAGTGGTCTGCTTCTGTTCCCGGAACAGGAAAATAAGGACGTGATCCGCGTGAAATCTTCAAAGTTTACGGTCACCGCCAAGGAAGAGATCCCGTGGGTCCTCGACGGTGAGTTTGGCGGATCGGTTACTGAGGCAAAGATCGAGAATGTGAAGGAAGCAGTGACCTTAAGCTGCAGCCCGGAGCCGGAGAAGCAGGAGGAGAAGACGGCGGGATGACAGGGGCGGCAAGTGCGCAGACCTGCTGAATAATTACAAAAAGTGCTAATAAAATGTTAAAATTCAACAAAAAAGGCGTAGAAAAGCATTGAAAATTGTCGCTGGATAGTATATAATGAACTATCGTGGAGCAGTTTGAGCAGCCCCAACCTGAAAGGACGTTATTCAGTGGAAAAAGAAGTATTTTTAGACAAACTTAAGAAACTTGTCGCACTGGGCAAGTCAAAACAGAACGCACTTGACGCGACGGAGATCAACGACTTTTTTGCCGGAGATAACCTCGGACCGGAGCAGATGGATGAAATTTATAATTACTTAGAGCACAGCAATATCGACGTTGTGCCGGTAATTGATGACGCAATGCTTGCGGATGATTCCATGCTTCTGGATGATCTGGATGATGACTACCGTGAGGACAAGGACGGAGAGGACATTGACTTAGACGCCATCGATCTTCTGGAAGGTATCGGAACAGAGGATCCGGTCCGCATGTACTTAAAGGAGATCGGTACCGTGCCGCTTCTTTCCGCGGATGAGGAGCTTCGTCTCGCGAAGAGAAAGGCAGAGGGAGATGAGTCTGCAAAAGAGCGTCTGATCGAGGCAAACCTTCGTCTCGTCGTAAGTATCGCAAAGCGTTACACTGGACGTGGAATGAGTTTCCTGGATCTTGTACAGGAAGGAAACCTTGGTCTGATCAAGGGCGTTGAGAAGTTCGACTATACAAAAGGATATAAGTTAAGTACATATGCGACTTGGTGGATCCGTCAGTCTGTGACGAGAGCCCTTGCGGATCAGGCGAGAACGATCCGTGTTCCGGTGCATATGGTAGAGACGATCAACAAAATGTCAAAGATGCAGAGAAAGCTGACTCTGGAACTCGGCTATGAGCCGTCCGTGACAGAACTCGCGGAAGCGCTCGAGATGTCTGAGGACAAGGTTATGGAGATCATGCAGATCGCGCGAGAGCCTGCATCCTTAGAAACTCCGATCGGTGAGGAGGACGATTCCAATCTCGGCGACTTTGTTGCGGACAGCAACGCGGTGACTCCGGAAGGAAACGTGGAATCCGTAATGTTACGTGAGCACATCGACGCATTACTTGGTGATCTCAAAGAGAGAGAACGTCAGGTCATCGTTCTTCGATTCGGTCTTGAAGACGGACATCCGAGAACTCTGGAAGAAGTTGGAAAAGAGTTCAACGTAACGAGAGAGCGTATCCGCCAGATCGAGGCGAAAGCATTGAGAAAGCTCAGAAATCCGGTCCGCAGCAAACGGATCCGGGATTTCCTGTAAGACCGGGAAAAGGATATTGGAAGCGGATCGTTGGGGGCAGACTGAACGGATTCGGTGAAAATAGAAATGCAGGCAGCGGGAGAAGATCCGGCTGCCTTTTTCCGTTGCGGTCTTTTTGCCGGTATCCTGTAATGGTGAAGTGCCGGTGACGGCAACCGGGCAGAAGGCTGAGACAGAAGGAGACACAGGGGATTGAAGCATCGGGGCAGCATAGCCTGCCGGGAGATCATATGAATAAGAGAAATTATCAGAAGGAATTAGACAAAAAACTGGAAGAACTGCAGAAAGAGGGAAAGGTTCCCACTTTATTTCTACACAGCTGCTGTGCGCCCTGCAGCAGTTATGTTCTGGAATATCTTTCCAGATATTTTGAGATCACGGTATTTTATTATAACCCGAATATTTATCCGCCATCAGAGTACGAGGAGCGGACATCGGAGCAGGAACGTCTGATCCGGGAATTCAATGGAGAGTGGGAACAGGAGACAGACCGCCACCCGATCCATTTTGTGGCAGGAACCTATGTGCCCGACGATTTCTATGCAGCGGCAAAAGGGCTCGAGCAGGAGCCGGAAGGCGGCGCAAGATGTACGGAGTGCTTTAAACTCCGCCTCTCCGAGGCGGCGAGAGAGGCAAAAGCCGGGTACTTCGATTTCTTTACGACGACGCTTACGATCAGCCCCCTAAAGGACGCGGAGCGGTTAAACCGGATCGGGGAAGAGATGGGACGCGAGTATGGTGTGGAGTTTCTGTCATCAGATTTCAAGAAGAGAAACGGATATAAAAGATCCACGGAGCTTTCCAGAGAACACGCGCTCTATCGTCAGAATTACTGTGGCTGCGTGTTCTCAAAGAGGGAGTCGGAGGCGCGCTCAGCGGAGAGACCAGAATAAGACCCCGTCCTTCTCTGTCCGGGTGATCGACCCTGTCTCTGCCAGCCAGTCCAGACAGGAAAAGAGTTTCGGCCATGTATTGAGATAGGAGAAAAGATAGGAATAGCGGTAGGTCTGCATGCGCTGGACATAGAGCGCCTGATCAAGCTCTAAAAGAGTCATGGGGCGGCGGCTTTCTGCCAGAGCCAGCCGGAGCTGGGTGCAGCGTGTCTCATATTCGTCGATGATGCGGCAGGTCTCCTCACGGATCTCGGTGAATTCTCCGTAGTGTCCGGGGAGAAAACGGTAACCGGCATAATCGGCAGCCAGTGCTTTAAGGGATGCAAAGTATTCAGCAAGGAGATGTTGGTCTTTTCCTGATGTGATGACGATGGGAGTAAGCCCCAGGATCACCTGATCAGCGCAGAAGAAAAGCTTTTTCTTCCTCTCCACGAGCCCACACTGACCGGCTGTATGACCGTATAGGGGGACGATCTCGAAATCATAGCCGCCGCAGGAGAGCGTGTCCCCCGGCGCAATGGGGGTAAAGGGAAAATGAAAAGAAATATTGTTTTCCCTTGCAAGTTGGTCAGCTCCGGTGTTGATTTCCTGCCAGGCATCGGGAGCCAGTTCTTTTGTGACTCCGCATTCTCTGGTGTAGGAGCGGCGCATGGTGTTGTCCTCATAAAGACGATGGTAGCGGTCGGAACATTCGGAGATCTCCACGGGGTTCATGAAGGCCCGGGCACCGCGCTCTATGAAAAGGGAGATGTATCCGCTGTGATCTGCATGATTGTGGGTCACAAAGATGTCGAGATCCCGATAGTCGATGGAAAGCTCTTTTAAGACATGTTCCATCTCATTCAGGCACTCCGGAACTTTCCAGGATGTGTCGATCATGAGGCTGCGGCCATTTCCTTTTATAATATAGAGGTTTCTCGATGAGGTCCGCATGGCTTTATTGGTGAGAATGACTTTATATAGATTGGGAGCGAGTAGTTTCATTTCGTGGGAACTCCTTGAACGTGGTTTTTAAGGTAGATCGTTTTGATTTTATCCCGGGCTTTGTAAAATGTCAAATCATTCCGGAGCGTTTCGTTGACATCATGGGGTTTGTGGTATAAAATGAAAATGTTTACGTAACTATTCAGTAGGTCTGCGCATATGCTGCGCTGACCGTAAGAACACATAGGATAGAAAGCAAAAATCCCATCAGCGAAGCTGATCTGGAATGGATTTTTGCTCGTGACTATGAAGGTACTGAATAGTTACATGTTTACAAACAAAATAGGAGGAACAGGTTATGGTAGAAAGAAAAGTTACAGTAGTAAACCCGACAGGTCTTCATCTTCGCCCGGCGGGACTGCTCTGCCAGACATCCATGAAGTTCGATTCTAAAGTGATGATTTTTTATAAAGAAAAAGAAATCAATGCGAAGAGTGTGTTAAACGTAATGGCATCCGGGATCCGGTGCGGCGATGAGATCACAGTACATTGTGATGGCCCGGACGAGAAAGAAGCCCTGGAGGCTGTATGTGACCTGATCGAGACAGGTTTAAAGGAATAAGAACAGCGTAAAAAGAAAAATAAGCAACGTGGCAGCATCAGGCTGCCATGGCTCCCGTCAAACTCACAGGTAGAGGATCTGGTGGGAGAATAAGTGATAGAAAGTGAGAGAATCATGAGCGAAACAGCAGAAAATTGTACACATGACTGCGGAAGCTGTACTGCAAACTGCGGAAGCAGAACAAATGAGCCGCAGAGCTTCCTTGAGAAGTTAAATCCGGCGAGCTCTGTAAACAAAGTGATCGGCGTTGTCAGCGGGAAAGGCGGTGTCGGAAAATCCTTAGTGACATCCCTGATGGCATGCCGCATGCGCGCGACGGGTGCGAGAGTAGGAATCCTTGATGCGGATATCACAGGTCCGTCGATCCCGAGAGCATTTGGAATCCATGACGGTGTGACCGTGACTCCGGATGGAAAACTCCTTGTCCCGGCAGTCTCCTCCACAGGTGTTGAGGTGATCTCCTCCAACATGCTCCTGGAAAATGAGACGGACCCGGTGATCTGGCGTGGTCCGGTGATCGCAGGTGCGGTAAAACAGTTCTGGAGTGAGACACTCTGGCAGGATATTGACTACATGTTTGTTGATATGCCTCCGGGAACCGGCGATGTGCCGCTGACCGTATTCCAGTCTCTTCCGGTAAGCGGAATCATCATCGTAACTTCCCCGCAGGAGCTCGTCGCTATGATCGTTGAGAAGGCCGTTAACATGGCAAAGAAGATGAACGTTCCGATCCTTGGTCTTGTTGAGAATATGAGCTACCTCGAATGTCCGGACTGCGGAAAGAAGATTTCCGTATTCGGCGAGAGCCATATTGATGATGTCGCAAAGGAATACGGAATTCCGGTTCTCGCTCAGATCCCGATCCGTCCGGCGATCGCGAAAGCTGTCGACGAGGGAACGGTAGAGTATATAGAAGCAGACTTCTTAGACAATGCGGTGAAGGCAGTGAAGGAAGCTTAGGAAAAGCAAAAAAATAAGGTATGATACACAGGGCAGCTAAGGCAATAGCTGCCCGTATTTTTGGTGTAACAGGAAATTCCCTGTTACACCAAAGGCACATTCTTTTTATGCAATCGAAAATCAAAGGGTTCAATCTGGTAAATGACCACCACAGAAAGACAGATGAATGTCAGAGCCGGAAAAATTCATAAAAGACTCTCTGATATAGAAAAAACCTATAACGACTTATTTCTTATCTGTATTGGACGGATCAGTGAAAACGTGATATCTTATTAGCACACACAGAAATTAGAAAATGTACGACTGGTACGTACATAGGAGGATAAAATTGATTCAGTTAGACCATATTACAAAGACCTTTGATACCGGCGCGGATAAAGTCCACGCGGTCTCCGATGTAACGCTCCATATCAAGAGCGGCGAGATCTTCGGTATCATCGGATTCTCCGGAGCCGGAAAATCCACACTGGTGCGATGCATCAACCTGCTTGAGAGACCGACGAGCGGAACCGTCACCGTAGACGGAAAGGTCCTCACGGATCTTCCAGCAAAGGAATTGAGAGAGGCGAGAAAGAAGATCGGAATGATCTTCCAGCACTTTAACCTGATGCGTTCCAGAACGGTAGGAGAGAATGTCGCTTACCCGTTAAAGGGAAGCGGGCTTACAAAACAGCAGATCAAGGCGAAAGTGAAGGAGCTTTTGGAGCTCGTTGATATCGCAGAGAAGGAAAATGCGTATCCGAGCCAGCTTTCCGGCGGACAGAAACAGAGAGTCGCGATCGCAAGGGCCCTTGCGAATGACCCGAAGGTTCTTCTCTGCGATGAGGCCACCAGCGCTCTGGACCCGCAGACTACGGGGGCGATCTTACAGCTCTTAAAGCATTTAAATAAGAAGCTTGGAATCACTATCGTGATCATTACCCACGAGATGGCAGTTGTCAAGGAGATCTGTGACAGGGTTGCTGTTATGGAGCACGGAAATGTTGTTGAGGAAGGCGATGTGTTCTCGATCTTTGCGGCACCGAAGGCTGGTATCACGAGAGATTTCATCCGCACAACTTCAAACCTTCAGAAGATCGAAAAACTGATCGAGGATAAGTCACCGCTTGTAGAATTAAAGCCGGGCGAGAAGATCCTTCGGTTGAACTATATTAAGAAAAATACATCGGAGGCATTGATTTCCGAGACTTCCAGAA
Organism: Clostridium sp. AF28-12; assembly: GCF_003435225.1. Lineage (NCBI taxonomy): Bacteria > Bacillati > Bacillota > Clostridia > Eubacteriales > Clostridiaceae > Clostridium > Clostridium sp. AF28-12. The sequence goes on from NZ_QWGJ01000004.1 coordinate 59,793, forward strand.
AGTTCAACATCAACTTAAATATCATCTTTGCGGATCTGGAGATCGTTCAGGACGCGCCGATCGGCGGAACCGTAGCGATCGCCAGCGGCAGGAAAGAGGATATTGAGGGTGCAGTTGAATATCTGAAAGCAAAGAATGTAGGAGTGGAGGTGATTGAGAATGGCTGATTTTTTAAATGCAATCATCCCAAATGTCATGTCGAAGCCGGATGAACTTCTTGAAAGCTTTGGACAGACGATCTACATGGTGATCGTATCAGGAGCAATCTCCATGGTATTCGGACTTTTCTTCGGAATTGTCCTCACGGCGACCGCTCCGAAGGGTGTTTTAAAAAACAAGGTTGTTTTCAATATTTTAGACAAGCTGGTAAATATTTTCCGTTCGATTCCGTTTGTGATCCTTCTGACAGCTCTGATCCCGCTGACCCGTATGGTAGTGGGAACCGCCATCGGTACGAAGGGCGCGATCTTACCTTTGATCTTCGGTACTGTCCCGTTTTTCACGAGACAGATCGAGAGTGCGCTCGCTGAAGTGGATTACGGACTGATCGAGGCGGCGGAAAGCATGGGGAACAGTCCCTGGGAGATCATTTTCCGGGTATATCTGAAGGAGAGTGTACCGGGAATCGTCCGCGCGATGCAGATCACGTTCATCAGTCTGGTAGGCCTTACCGCGATGGCAGGTGCTGTCGGCGGCGGCGGACTCGGAGACTTCGCGATCCGTTACGGTCATTCCAGAGGACAGACAGACGTCACATATGTGACTGTGATCATCATTCTGATTATGGTAAGCCTCATTCAGAGTACAGGTTCTTATGTTATTAAAAAGACGACCCATTAAGAGGGTATCCCCTTGTTGGGCGGTCGGTATGTTTCAATACCGGTCATAAGAAACGATCATATAGCTTGAAGCGGCGCGGAAATTTTCTGAGCCGTATCAATAGAATGGAACTGTCCGGTCCGTACAGCGAATGCGGACAGAACCGGGCAGCGACAAATCAGTTTAGGAGGAGACACATTATGAAGAAAAGAATTTTAGCACTCAGCACCGCAGCAGTTTTAGCATTATCCTTAACAGCATGCGGCAGCAGCCAGAAGACAGAAGAGACAACAGCAGCGGCAGCAGACACTACGGCAGCTGGTTCTGAGGCAGCAGCAGATACGACAGCAGCATCCGGCGAGAAGACGGTGATCAAGCTCGGCGTAGTCGGCGAGAACAATGAGCAGTGGCAGCCGGTCATTGAGAAGCTTGCTGAGGAGAATATTGATCTGGAACTTGTAAAGTTCGCGGATTATCCGCTTCCGAACCGTGCATTAAACGACGGCGAGATCGACTTAAACTCTTTCCAGCATATCGCATATTTTGAGGATGACTGCAAGAACAACGGATATGATCTTTCCATCATCGGTGAGACCATCATCGCTCCGTTAGGACTTTATTCCAACAAGATCAAAGACGTTTCCGAGATCAAGGACGGCGATATCATCGCGATCCCGAACGATGCTACAAACGGCGGCCGTGCGTTAAAGCTCTTAGAGTCCGCAGGTCTCATCAAGGTTGATCCGGAGGCTGGTTACACACCGACGAAGAAGGACATCACAGAGAATCCGTTAAACCTTGACATTAAAGAGGTTGAGGCAGCAAACACAGCAAGCCTTCTTCCGGACGTCGCAGCGGCAGTCATCAACGGCGGCCATGCGGTTGACAACGGTTTAAACCCGGAGAAAGATTCGATCTTCCTTGAGAGTGTTGAAGAGGGAAGCGACAACCCGTATGTAAACATCATCGTTGCGAGAACAGCGGACAAGGACAATGAGCTTTACAAGAAAGTTGTAGATTATTTCCGCACACCGGAAGTTGCGAAAGTGATCGAGGAGACTTACAAGGGCGCTTACATTCCAACATGGGAGTAATCTTTAGAATTTAATAGTACGAATGGCCAAAGAGGCAGGATATCCCGTTTACTTGCGGGTTTCCTGCTTCTTTTACGTGAATTCGTAACGATTCAGTACCTTCATAATTACAAGCAAAAATCCATTCCGAACCGGCTGCGACGATGGGATTTTTGCCTTCTAGTCTACGCTTCCTTACGGTCAGCGCAGCAAATATGCAGACTTAGTGAATAGTTGCTTGAATTCACAAAATTTTCTTGTGAAACAGACAACGGTTTTCCTGTGACAGCGACGCCATGGAACTGCTTGCTTTTTCTCCCGAAATCCCGTATGATTTACATAGATATTATATTTTAATGGTAAATTTTACATGAAAAACGAGATAAAACAGAAATAACAGTCAGAAAGGGGCAATGCGGATGCCGAGACCTCAAGGTGGACGAAAAACAAACATTGATATGACGGAGGGAGTGATCTGGAAACAGCTGGTGTTGTTTGCAATCCCGCTGATCATGGGAAATGTATTCCAACAGCTCTACAATACCGTGGACAGCATCGTTGTGGGAAATTATCTCGGAACGTCGGCCCTGGCTGCTGTGGGAGCCACCACGGCGATCTGCAACACGCTGGTGAACTTCTTTAACGGAATCTCCATCGGAGCCGGTGTGGTGATCAGCACGAGTTTCGGCGCGAAAAACCTCGAGAAGCTTCACGAGGCGGTGGAGACGACGATCCTCTTCGCTGTGATCGTCGGATGTTTTGTCTCCCTGATCTCTATCGGGGTCGTACCGGTGATGTTAAAGTGGATGTCCACGCCGGATGATGTAGTCGGACCGGCGGGTGAGTATTTAAAGATCTACTTTGTCGGAGTTCCGGTGCTGTTCCTCTACAATATGGGAAGTGCGATCTTAAGGGCGGTGGGGGATACGAGACGTCCGCTCCTGTTCCTGATCATCAGCAGCTGCTTAAATATTGTTCTGGATATCCTTTTTGTGGCGGTATTCCACTGGGGGATCAGCGGTGTGGCGATCGCCACGGTGATGGCGGAGACAGTTTCCGCGTTCCTGGCCTGCATGACGCTCACAAGAACAGATGGCGCCCATAAACTTGTCTTAAGAGATTTACATATCAATAAAACATGTCTCGGTGAGATCTTCCGGATCGGACTTCCGGCCGGTGTCCAGCAGGGACTCACAGCGTTTTCCAATGCTCTGGTACAGGCATATGTCAACGGTCTTGGTTCCTCTGTCATTATGGCGGGCTGGAGCTGCCACTCGAAGATCGACCAGTTCGCGATCCTGCCGGCCCAGAGCATGGGCCAGGCGGCAACCACCTTCGTGGGACAGAACCTCGGCGCGAAGAACGTAAAGCGTGCCAGAAAAGGCGTCCGACAGGCGATGTTCATGGGTGTCGGCGTACTGATCTGCATCTCCATCGTCATGGCACTCTCCGCGAGATCTCTGGTATCCCTTTTTAACAGGGATCCGTCGGTTCTGCATTACGGAACTCTGTTTATCCTGATGACCGTGCCGTTCCGCTTCTGCAGCTCCTTCAACCAGATCCTGGCTGGTTCCTTAAGAGGCTCCGGTGACGCGAAGGGTCCGATGTGCATCATGCTCTTCAGCTTCGTTGTCTGCAGGCAGATCTATCTGTTCTTTGTGACAAAGATCGCCTTCAACGAGTACACCGTAGGTCTCGGCTACCCGGTTGGGTGGATCGTGTGCGCGGTTATCTCCTACTTTTACTATAAGAGAAGCAGATGGGAAGAGCAGGTGGAGAAAGAAGCATAAAATGAATAAAGATGTCCGCTGCCTGGTTCAACATGAACGGAATGTCATGGAAAACGGCAGCGGATTTTTGATTTTGTGTTCGTTGCGCTGATGGGAGATATGTGTTATACTTAACTGCGTATGTCGTTTTATATGAATACGATATGGTGTTATATCAGGCGGATTTGATGTGACATGACACTGACAAGAGAAAAGAGGCAGGCAGCCGGACTGAAAAAGCGGTTGGTTGTAAGGACAAAATGTTTGGACTTGGAACGATCATAAACGTCGGTGTGGCCGTATTTTCCCTGGGCTTAAATAAAAAAGTAAATGCCGGCAAATACAGAGTCTGTATTTGCGGTTGAAAGATAAAAGAGCAGTTGTAAAAATAACTGCGCTGTACAAAAAGTATGCGGCTGTGAAGCTGTTACAGTGATAGAAACAGGAGGATTTTATGATATTATCCTGCAGCAATATCTGCAAATCATTCGGAAGCGACGATATTATCAAGAACGCTTCCTTTCATATTGAAGACCATGAAAAGGCGGCGATCGTAGGCATCAACGGCGCGGGAAAATCGACGCTCTTAAAAATAATCGTAGGTGAACTGCAGCCTGATTCCGGTGAGGTGGTGCTGGGAAGCGGGAAGACACTGGGCTACCTGGCACAGAACCAGGATCTTTTGAGCCACAGGACCATTTACGAGGAGATGCTTGACGCAAAAAAATCTGTCATCGCCATGGAAAATCGTCTGAGGGATCTGGAAAATTCCATGAAGACGGCATCCGGGGAAGAGCTGGAGACCATGATGAATCAGTACAGCCGTTTAAGCCATGAGTTTGAACTCATTAACGGCTATGCCTGGAAGAGTGAGATCGTAGGTGTCTTAAAGGGGCTTGGATTTACGGAGGAGGAGTTCTCCAAGCAGATCTCCACGCTTTCCGGCGGACAAAAGACACGAGTTTCTCTGGGCAAGCTTCTTCTCACAAACCCGGATATCATTCTTCTTGATGAGCCGACGAACCATCTGGACATGTCCTCCATCGCATGGCTGGAGACTTATCTCTTAAACTACCGCGGTGCTGTTCTCATCGTTGCCCATGACCGGTATTTTCTCGATAAGATCGTCACAAAGGTCATTGAGCTGGACAATGGACATGCCATTGTGTACTCCGGAAATTATACGGCCTACAGCGAAAAGAGAGCGCAGATGCGCGCGATCCAGATGAAGGCGTACTTAAACCAGCAGCAGGAGATCAAGCACCAGGAAGCGGTCATCGAAAAGTTAAAATCCTTCAACCGGGAAAAGTCCATTAAGAGAGCGGAGAGCCGGGAAAAGATGTTAGATAAGATCGAAGTCCTTGAGAAGCCGACGGAGGTCAATGACGCCATGGATATCCGCCTGGAGCCGAATATCTTAAGCGGAAACGATGTGCTGACGGTGAACGGTCTGGCGAAGTCCTTTGGTTCCCAGACATTATTTACAGACCTGAATTTCGATGTAAAGCGCGGGGAACGGGTCGCTATTATCGGTGACAACGGAACGGGAAAGACCACGATCTTAAAGATCATCAACGGTCTCGTGGAGCCGGATGACGGCGAGATCATTCTTGGTTCCAGAGTCCACATCGGATATTATGATCAGGATCATCAGGTCCTTCATATGGAGAAGACGTTGTTTGAGGAGATCTCCGACGCCTACCCGGGAATGTCCAACACCCAGATCAGAAGTACGTTAGCGGCATTCCTCTTTACCGGGGACGATGTGTTTAAGCGGATCGGGGATCTGAGCGGCGGTGAGAGAGGACGTGTTTCCCTCGCGAAACTTATGCTTTCGGAGGCGAACTTCCTGATCCTCGATGAGCCGACGAACCACCTGGATATCACTTCGAAGGAGATTCTGGAGAATGCCTTAAGCCATTACGGCGGTACGGTGCTCTACGTCTCCCATGACCGTTATTTTATCAACAAGACCGCAACGAGGATCCTGGATCTCACCGGAAAGCGGATGATGAATTATATCGGTAACTACGATTATTATCTGGAAAAACATGAGGCCATGATGAACGCCCATTTCGGGACCGAGAATGTGGAGCCTACCGGCGGAATCGTCGGATTCGGCGCATCAAAGACGGGAGCGGCGGCTGAAACTTCCGGAAAAGCGGCGGAGAGCAGCGCGGACGCAGGCGGAAAGCTTGACTGGAAAGCCCAGAAGGAAGAGCAGGCCCGCCAGAGAAAACGTCAGAATGACTTGAAAAAGGTCGAGGACGAGATCCACAGACTCGAGACGAGAGACGGTGAGATCGACGGGCTTCTCTGCGACGAGAGTGTTTTCTCCGATGTGGCGAAGCTCATGGAGTTAAATAAAGAAAAAGAGGAGATCGCAGGGAAACTTGAGACTCTGTATGAAAAGTGGGAGGAGCTGGCTGAATAAGCAGCAATCATTAATATCCGCTGAGTCTCAGGTCCGTTGCTGCCTGCGCAGGGTGTGAACAGCAGCAAACCTGTTGAACAGATATAGATATACTCAAAAGAAAAATGTTCCGTCCGGTCGGGGAGATCATGGGCGGGACATTTTCTTTTTTATGGGATAGGGCAGTTCCAGCCCCAATTCGCCTAAATTCTTTGACAAGGATTTGACAAATAATATAGATATGAGTATAATAGATTCCATCGTTATATGAAAGTTTTGAGAAGGTGAAACCAGAAAATGACAGACGAAAGACAGATTTCAAAGGCGGTTATTTCCAGACTTCCGCGCTATTACAGATATCTGGGTGAGCTGATGGAGGAGGGGATCGAAAGGATTTCTTCCAATGAGCTGAGCGCCAGAATGAAGGTGACGGCGTCCCAGATCCGTCAGGATCTTAACAATTTCGGCGGCTTCGGCCAGCAGGGATACGGATATAATGTTAAGTATCTCTACACGGAGATCGCAAGGATTTTAGGAATCGACAGACAGCACAACCTCATTATCATCGGAGCCGGAAACCTTGGACAGGCCATCGCCAATTACACAAATTTTGAGAAGCGCGGATTTATGATCAAGGGAATGTTCGATACCAATCCGCGGCTGATCGGTCTCGTGGTCCGTGGTGTGGAAATCCGCGGGATCGATGACCTTGAACAGTTTATTATCGATAACGAGGTGCAGATCGCAGCCCTCACGATCCCGAAGTCCAAGGCTCCGGAGATCGCAGAGCGCCTGGTAAAGGCCGGAATCAAGGCGATCTGGAACTTTGCCCATACCGACCTAAATGTTCCGGATGATGTGGTCGTTGAGAATGTCCACCTCTCCGAGAGCCTGATGCGACTTTCCTATCGTGTCTGCAGCATGCAGGATGAGCGGGAGCGGAAAGCAAAGGAAAAAGCAGAACAGACGGGAACCAATGAGACATGTTGATTGGAGTTGGCTGTGATTTGATCGAAATTGAGCGCGTAAAAAAAGCCTGTGATAAAGAGGCTTTTTTGTCGCGTATTTATACCGAGCGTGAGCGCCGGCAGGCAAAGGGAGATCCCCGGGTCCTTGCCGGCACTTTTGCCGTTAAAGAAGCAGTGGCGAAGGTGTTTGGAACGGGATTCCGGGAGTTTATGCCGATTCATGTGGAGGTCTTAAGAGACCCTCTTGGAAAGCCCTATGTGGAGCTTCATGAGGGAGCCGCAAAAACAGCAGAAGATCTCGGGATCACAAAGATCGAAGTGTCGATCTCAGACACGAAGGACCATGCGATGGCGTTTGCCGTCGGAGAGGGGGAGGCCGGATGAAAGCAGTTCTCAGTGGAAAAGAAATGAAAGAGTTCGATGCAAGGTCCATCAAAGGGTATGGGATTCCATCCTTAGTCCTGATGGAACGGGCAGCGATGGCAGTTGCAGAAAAAGCAGAGGAGATACTGGAGAAAGAACGGGCAGGGACCGTCTGGTCCGTCTGCGGCTTTGGAAATAACGGGGCGGATGGAGTTGCCGCCGCCAGAATGCTGTTTTTAAAGGGGTACGATGTGAAGATCGTTTTCCCGCAGCGGGACGGAAAAGGAAGCGAGGAGCTGGAAGCCCAGCTAAATGTCGTAAAACGGCTGGGAATTCCGGTGATGACGGCGGAAGATCTGCCGGACCCGGTGGAAAAGAAGATCCCGGTGCAGCCGTTTAGAAAGGCCGGGGAGAGAAAAAGAAGCTGCCGGGGCGTGATTCTGGACGCAATCTTCGGGATCGGTCTTTCAAGAAATGTGGAGGGCGCATACCGGAAGCTGATCCGGTGGATCAATGGACAGGAAGACATGAAAGTCATTGCTGTCGATGTCCCATCGGGCATCAGCTCCGATAACGGAAGCGTGATGGGAGATGCAGTCCGCGCAGATGTGACGGTCACGTTCGGAGAAAAGAAGCTTGGACAGGTGTTGTTTCCGGGGCGGGAGCTCTGCGGACATCTTCTCGTAAAAGATGTGGGCTTTGTGCCGGAGAGCAGCGCAGAACGGGAAAAACATGTCCAGATGCTGGATCGGGAAGATCTTTTGAGGATCCCGGCCCGCATGGCTGATTCCAACAAGGGAACATACGGAAAGGTCCTTGTGATGGCAGGAGCGAAGAATATGGCGGGGGCTTCCCTGCTTTCCGCCAGAGCGGCATACCGGATGGGAGCCGGCCTCGTAAAGGTCTTTACCCCGGAGGAGAACCGGCTGATCGTACAGGAAAAGCTTCCAGAGGCCATTTTAGCTACCTACGACACGAAGGAGGCCGAGAAAGACCCGGAAAACTTTGCGCGAAAGATCGCGAGGGAGACGGAATGGGCCGATGTGATCGTTCTGGGCCCCGGGATCGGGATGGAGGATTATGCCAGATGCATGGTGGAAAATGTCCTGAAGGACGCCTATGTTCCGATCATTCTTGACGCGGATGCCCTGAATCTTGCGGCGGAATACCGGGAACTGACAGGTTATTTTACGGAGAATATTATTGTGACGCCGCATATGAAGGAGATGTCGCGGCTTACAGGAATTCAGATTGAAGAAATGAAGGAGAATCCGGTCCGCACCGCCAGAGAGTTCGCGGATCAGTACGGCGTAGTATGCGTCTTAAAGGACGCGGCGACGGTGATCGCCGGAAGAGACGGAAAGACGTTCGTGAACGGAAGCGGGACTCCGGCTATGGCCAAAGGCGGTTCCGGTGATGTGCTTACGGGCGTGATCGCCGGGCTCGTAGCGCTGGGACTGGAGGAGAGTGACGCGGCGGCCCTTGGAGTTTATGTACACGGTCTCGCCGGCGAGGCCGCTGAGCAACATTTTGGAGTCCACGGAGTGTTAGCAGGGGAGATCGCAGATTGCCTTCCGGAGGTATACAGAGATGGAATTTGACAGAATCTACGCAGAGGTGGATCTCGGGCGTATTGAAGAAAATATGAAGGCCATGAAGGAGCATCTTCGTCCGGGAACGAAGATGTACGGCGTGGTAAAGACGGATGCATACGGACATGGGGCAGTTCCGGTGGCGAGGACCATCGACCGTTTTGTCTGTGGATACGCGGTGGCAACGGTGGATGAGGGGCTTAAGCTCAGGAGACATGGAATCGAAAAAGAGATCCTGTGTCTTGGTCCGGTTTCAGCCGGCCGCTATCAGGAATGTCTTGAAAACGACATCAGTCTGCCTATGTTTGAATACCGGAGAGCAAAAGAATTATCAGATGCCGCTGTGGCAGAGGGAAAGACCGCGAAGATCCATATCGCGGTGGATACGGGAATGAGCCGTATCGGACTTTTCCCGGATGAGGGATCCGTGGAGACCGTAAAGGAGATCGCAGAGCTTCCGGCTCTCAGGATCGCCGGTATGTTCACCCATTTCGCCCGGGCGGATGAGGCAGATAAGACGAAAGCAGGGGAGCAGTACAGACGGTTCCATGCGTTCTGTGATGCTGGGAAGGCAGCGGGAGTGGAAGTACCGGTCTGCCACTGTTCCAACAGCGCAGGAATCGTGGAGCTCCCGGATTTTAACATGGACGCGGTCCGTGCGGGAATCACGATCTACGGCCTGTACCCGTCGGATGAGGTAAAACAGGATATCATTTCTCTGAAACCGGCGATGGCGTTAAAGAGCTTTATCACTTACATCAAGGAGATCGGACCGGGAACGGAGGTCAGCTACGGCGGAACCTTTAAGGCGGAGAAGACGATGCGGATCGCTACGGTCTCTGCAGGTTACGGGGATGGCTATCCGAGAAATCTCTCCGGAAAAGGAGAAGTGCTGATCCATGGAAAACGGGCAAAGATCTTAGGACGGATCTGTATGGATCAGTTTATGGCGGACCTTACGGGGATCCCGGAGGCCAAAGAGGGAGATTCTGTGACTCTTGTGGGTAGAGACGGGAATCAGGAGATCACTATGGAGGAGCTTGCAGAGATTTCCGGCGGATTCCATTACGAGATCCCATGCCTGATAGGAAAACGTGTGCCGCGGCGGTACGTGAAGAATGGAAAAGAAGTGGGCGGCATGATGTGCAGGGATGAGGAGTACGAAGGCTTCTGACGGTCATGCTCGAAAACCGGTACGTCTGAATAAAATATCATAAGTGGGAAATACTCTGGACTATAAGAAGCACGCGTTGCAGGCTTCTTGAGGGAGCGCGGCAGCCGCCGGGGACAGGTGCAGGCACAGCCCCGGATCTGCTGACCGCATAGAAATTCAGGCGGAGTGTGAGACTTGTGATTATCAGACGGGGCGATATCTATTATGCGGATCTGAGACCGGTAGTCGGTTCGGAGCAGGGAGGCGTGCGGCCTGTGCTCGTGATCCAGAACGATGTGGGGAACAAGCACAGCCCCACGGTGATCTGCGCGGCGATCACATCAAGGATGAATAAGGCAAAACTTCCGACCCATGTGGAGCTTTCCGCCAGAGACTGTGACATGGTGAAGGACTCTGTGATCCTTTTAGAACAGCTTCGGACCATCGACAAGCAGAGGCTCAGGGAAAAGATCTGCCATATCGACGGGGAGCTGTTAGGCCGGGTGGACGAGGCGCTGAAGGTCAGCCTGGAGCTTGGAGGCTATTAGGAAAATGCCTGTGAAAGGGGCGGAACCTGTTACATAATCGCGGGTGTATTCCTTGACGGGGCATGGATTTAATGCTATAGTGGACAAATAGTAACTGTTCAGTAGGTCTGCGCATTTACTGCGCTGACCGTAAGAAAACTTAGAATAGAAGGCAAAAATCCTATCGGCACAGCCGATTTGGAATGGATCTTTGAAACAATTCAGCCATGGATCTGGAAACGGCTGGATGCAGTACTGAAAATGATAAAGGAGTGTAGGTAATTCTCATGGACGATGGCAATTCGTGGATAGGAATTGTTTTATTTGCCGCATCGGTGATCCTGTTTGCGGTGATGTACGGATTCGGTGCGGCGGTTCAGGCGCTGAACACCAGTGCACTGGAGGATGAGCGCGACGAGGGGAATAAGAGGGCGGAAAAGCTTCTGAAGATCCAGGAGGATCCGTATCTCTTTATCCGCACAAACCAGCTGGCAACGAGTATCCTGACACTGGCAATGGGAGCGTCTTCCCTGCTGTTTGTGGTACGAAATCTGACGGCACTGCTCGGAGTGCGCACAAAGCTGCCGCATCTGGCAGCCGTTGGAATTTCATATGTCGCGGGACTTGTGGGAATCGCATTTCTGCTCACGGGACTGGGGATCGTGATCCCGAAGCGCATCGCTGCGAAAAGTCCGATCCGGTTCTGCTATAAGGTGCTTCCACTGGTGGAGCTTGTGGCGAAATTTCTGTTTCCGTTCGCGTGGCTGATGGATCAGTTCGCCTATATCTCCCTGAAGGCGGTGGGCATCAATATCCGCGAAAAAGATGACAATGTGACCGAGGAAGACATCATGTATATGGTCAATGAAGGTCATGAGCAGGGGGTCTTAGAGGCCAGTGAGGCGGAGATGATCACGAATATCTTCGAGTTCGATGATAAAGTGGCGGCGGATATCATGACGCACCGCACGGCTGTCCTTGCGTTGGACGGGGAGATCACGCTTAAGGAAGCGCTGGATTTCGTTGTGAAGGAAGCAAACTACTCGAGATTCCCGGTTTATGAGGAAGATATCGACAATATCATCGGTATTCTCCACATGCGGGACATGCTTCATTATACAGACTCGAAAGAACATTTAAATACGCCGATCAAAAAGATCAAGGGTCTGCTCAGAAGTCCACACTTTATTCCGGAGACGAAGAATATCAACTCTCTCTTTAAGGAGATGCAGTCCCAGAAGATCCATATCGAGCTGGTCGTGGATGAGTATGGTCAGCTTGCGGGTATCGTTACGATGGAGGATATCTTAGAGGAGATCGTCGGAAATATTCTGGACGAGTATGATAAGGAAGAGCCAGATATCGTTTCCAGAAAGAATGGTACATATGAGCTTACCGGTCTCACACTCTTAGATGATGTGGAGGAGACTCTTGGGGTGGAATTTGATAAGGAAGATAAGGATAACTTTGACACGTTGAACGGTTTCATGGTGTCCAGGCTTGGGCATATCCCGAAAGCGGGAGAGAAGGGGAGTGTCCGGATCGGGGACTATCTGTTAAAGATCATGAAAGTGGAGAACAAGGTGATCCAGACGGTTCTTGCGATTCCGTTACCGAAAGAAGAGAAGAAATAGAAAGAAGAAATAGAAAACGGATACTCTGCACTCCGGCATTCCTGCCGGAAGCGAAAGTATCCGTTTTTACATTAGTCCTGTTCGCGGAATTTTACAGTGCCGGCAGCCGGGTCCATGGACTCAACGATGGCTAAGGACTCTAAGTGGTAGCCCAGATTTCTGATGACCTGTCCGCCGATCTGGAATCCTTTTTCTACCACGATGCCGATTCCTTCAACTGTAGCGCCCGCCTCATGGACAATGGAGATCAGTCCCTGAAGGGCATAACCGTTCGCAAGGAAGTCATCGATAATTAAAACATGGTCATCCGGGGAAAGGAATTTCTTGGAAACGATGACCTGATTTTTACATTTATGGGTGAAAGATTCTACCTCAGCAACATACATTTCGCCGTCAAGGTTTACGCTCTGGGATTTCTTCGCGAAAACGACCGGCACATGGAAATGCATTGCCGCGATACAGGCGATACCGATGCCGGATGCCTCGATGGTCAGGATCTTGTTGATATTTTCATTGGCAAAACGGCGCTTGAACTCCGCGCCCATCTCGTCAAAAAGTTCGATATCCATCTGATGGTTTAAAAAGCTGTCGACTTTTAATACGTTTCCCTCTTTTACAACACCGTCTTTCGCGATACGCTCTTCTAAAAAGTTCATGTTCTTTCCTCCGTAATTCCCCTTTTCGGGTGTATCTGTATTGTATCCAATTATAGCAATATTGGGGGGAGATTACAAGATGAAAAGCCGGGGAAAATATTACTGTACACGGGTAGGAATTTTCTGAACTGAAAATTCCGTACAATACAGTGGTGGTAGTGGATTTTGCCGATTCGGAATGCGAAGCATCGGCAAAATCAGTTACTGTTTGCGCAAAGCGTGAACAGTAACGGGAAAATGAATGGGCACAGGGATGGAAAAGCGACATCTTTTATAAAAGTTTATGGACTGCGGGCTTGCACGGAGAGCAGGAGCGTGATATTATGGAACAACAATAAATTCTTGATTCTGAATGATCTGATATTCGATATGCTCTTAGCTGCGCTGCGGCATCGTTTTTCTTTATGTTCCATTTGAATAATGCTTCAATAGCAGACTTTGCTCGATACTTTATCAGATTTGGAAAGGTATTATGCTTTTATGGATAAATATGAGGTATTAAAACAGTATTTCGGCTATGACGCTTTCCGGGACGGACAGGAAAAGATGATCGACGCGATCACCTCCGGCAGGGACGTACTTGGAATCATGCCGACGGGTGCGGGAAAGTCGCTCTGTTACCAGATCCCGGCGCTGATGGCAGGGGAGAACGGGGGAATTACGCTTGTGATCTCACCGTTAATTTCCTTAATGAAGGACCAGGTCAGCGCGCTGAACCAGGCGGGAGTCCATGCGGCCTATTTAAACAGTTCCCTGACGCCAGGGCAGTATTATAAAGCGCTGGGATATGCCCGCGAGGGTCGATATCCGATCATCTACGTCGCGCCGGAGCGCCTTCTGACACCGGAATTTCTCGATTTTGCCGTCCACGCGAAGATCGCTATGGTGGCGGTGGACGAGGCCCATTGTGTCTCCCAGTGGGGGCAGGATTTCAGGCCCGGTTACCTAAAAATAGAAGAATTTTTGTGTACACTCCCGAAACGTCCGGTAGTCAGCGCCTTCACGGCAACGGCGACGGCGGAGGTTCGGGATGATATTATCGATCTCCTGAAACTCCAGGATCCGGTGGTGACGACAACAGGATTCGACCGTCCAAACCTCTATTTCGAGGTCCAGAGCCCGAAGGACAAGTATGCGGCGGTAAAGACATATATCGAAGAACACGCCGGTCAGTGCGGCATCGTTTACTGCCTGACGAGAAAACTCGTGGAGGAGGTGACGGAGAAGCTGATGAAGGACGGCTTTTCCGTGACGAGATACCACGCGGGACTGTCCGACAGCGAGAGAAAACAGAATCAGGAGGATTTCATCTTCGACCGGGCGCAGATCATGGTGGCGACCAATGCCTTCGGCATGGGAATTGACAAGTCGAACGTCCGCTTTGTGATCCACTACAATATGCCGAAGAACATGGAGAGCTATTATCAGGAAGCCGGCCGCGCGGGGCGTGACGGGGAACCGGCGGACTGCCTGCTGCTCTACGGCGGCCGAGATGTGGTGACAAACCAGATGTTTATCGACAACAACCGGGATAATGAGGAGCTTGACGATGTGACGAGAGCGATCGTTGCGGAGAGAGACCGGGATCGCTTGAAAAAGATGACGTTCTACTGCTTTACGAACGACTGCCTGAGAGAGTATATCCTGCGGTATTTCGGGGAGTATGGAAGCGGATACTGCGGGAACTGCTCGAACTGCAAGACACAGTTTGAGGAGATGGATGTGACGGAGATTGCGAAGGCTATCGTGGGCTGCGTCGCAGAGTGCCGGGAGCGGTATGGAACCACGGTGATCCTGGATACTGTCCACGGGGCAGCGACGGTGAAGATCCGAAATTACCACATGGATGAGAATTCCCATTACGGAGAGTCATCGAAGGTTCCTACATACAGATTGCGCCAGATCTTAAATTTCCTCCAGGTGAAAGAATATCTTGTGGTGACCTCCGACGAGTACGCCATCGTAAAACTCGGAAAGAACGCGGCGGCCCTCTTAAACAGTGATGATGAGAAAGTCACGATGAAGCTCCCGAAGGAGCAGGAGAGAGTGAAGACTGGAAAGACTTCCGGTGCGAAGAAGACAAAGATGACGGCCGGAAGCGAGAACTTTACAGAGAAGGAGACGACGCTTTTCGACCTCTTAAAGGAACTTCGCAGGGAGATCGCAAAGGAAGAAAAAGTCCCGCCTTACATCGTATTCTCCGACAAGACGCTGGTACATATGTGCCTTATAAAACCGAAAAATAAGGGGGAAATGCTGAAGGTTTCCGGCGTTGGAGAGTTTAAGTTTGAGAAGTACGGGGAGAGGTTCCTGGATAAAATCAGGGATTCTTTGAGTGGGGAATTATAAATTTAAAAGCGCAGAAAGTTTCGAAATATCGAAATTTATGCGCTTTTTGCATAGATAAAAATAGGAAATCGACTTGACGAATCACAGAAACGGGTGTATGATAATGACAGTTTCACTCACACGCGTTAAAGCGTAACGCAACAACGCATTTAAGAACGGAATGCCGCATGAAGGAAAGGATTCCGAAAAGAGAAAAATTGAGGGGAGATCGATATTATGAAAAAAGTAACAGCATTTGCAATGGCAGCCGTTGTCGCTGCTTCCGCACTGACAGGCTGTGGATCCAGCTCCACAGCAGAGACAACAGCAGCAGCCACAGAGGCAAAAACAGAAGCTGCGGCAGCAGATTCCACTGAGGCGGCAAAAGAGGACGGCAAGACTTATAACGTAGGTATCTGCCAGTTAGTCCAGCATCCGGCTCTTGATGCGGCGACAGAAGGCTTTGAGGCTGCATTAAAAGATAAGCTCGGTGACAATGTTAAATTTGATCTTCAGAACGCATCCGGTGATTCTGCAACATGCGCGACGATCATCAACCAGTTCGTTTCCAACGACGTAGATCTGATCCTTGCAAACGCGACTGCAGCTCTTCAGGCCGCAGCGGCAGGAACCAGCGAGATCCCGATCCTCGGAACTTCCATCACAGACTATGCGACTGCTCTTGACATCGATAACTGGACCGGTACGACAGGTCTTAACATTTCCGGAACCTCCGATCTCGCACCGCTTGACCAGCAGGCTGCGATGCTCAACGAGCTGTTCCCGGACGCAAAGAATGTCGGCTTATTATATTGCTCCGCAGAACCGAACTCCAAATATCAGGCAACAACCGTAAAAGGATCTCTGGAGGATCTTGGATACACCTGTAAGGAATACACCTTCGCAGACTCCAACGATATCGCTTCCGTAACAACAACAGCAGCGGGAGAGAACGATGTTCTCTATGTCCCGACCGACAATACGGCTGCTTCCAATGCAGAGATCATAAACAATATCTGCCTTCCGGCGAAAGTTCCGGTAATTGCAGGTGAAGAAGGAATCTGCTCCGGATGCGGCGTTGCAACTCTTTCCATCGACTACTACGACATCGGATACAAAGCCGGTGAGATGGGCGCAGAGATCCTGATGGACGGCAAGGACGTAAAGGAAATGCCGATCGAGTTTGCGCCGGAGGTAACAAAGAAATACAATAAGGCAAACTGTGAGGCACTTGGAATCACGGTTCCGGATGACTACGTTGTGATCGAAGAATAATAACGACTTGAAATTATGAGGACATCAGGGTGGCAAACAGCAAAAAATTTTGTCACCCTGTTTGTTATCATCAGCCATAGGAGGAAAGAAACGTGAATTTTGCAACATTGTTTAATGCATTGCCGGGTGCCTGTGCACAGGGACTCATCTGGGGCATCATGGCGATCGGCGTTTATATTACATATAAGATCCTCGATCTTGCAGACCTTACCGTGGACGGAACCATGTGTACGGGAGGTGCTGTCTGCATCATTTTCATGTTAAACGGACATTCTGTGGGAGTGTCCCTGTTTGCAGCCTTTATCGCGGGAATGATCGCGGGTCTGGTGACCGGAATCTTTCACACGGCGATGGGGATCCCGGCGATCCTCGCGGGAATCCTGACTCAGCTTGGTCTCTACTCCATCAACCTTCGCATTATGGGTGGTAAGGCAAATCAGGCCATCAGCGTGGATAAGTATGATCTTTTAGTGTCTCTCCGTTATGTAAAGGGAGTCGCTTTTTATAAGAACACGATCTTCGTGACAGCATTAATCATTGTGATCCTGATCGGAGTCCTCTACTGGTTCTTCGGAACGGAGATCGGATGCTCCATCCGTGCTACGGGTTCCAACCAGAATATGTCACGTGCCCAGGGTATCAATACCGATTTCACAAAGATCTTAGGTCTTATGATCTCCAACGGGATCGTTGCCTTTGCGAGCGGCTTATATGCCCAGTATCAGGGCTTTGCAGATGTCAATGCAGGCCGTGGCGCCATCGTGATCGGTCTCGCAGCCGTTATCATCGGTGAGGTCGTATTCGGAAAGATCAGCCAGAACTTCGGCTTCAAGCTGTTCTCCGTTGCCTTCGGCGCGATCATTTACTATCTGGTCCTTCAGGTCGTACTCTGGATGGGATTAAATTCCAACGATTTAAAACTCCTGTCAGCTCTTGTCGTTGCGGTATTCCTTGCGATCCCGTACATGAAAGGCAAATATTTCTCTAAACCGGTAAAAAGAGGAGGTGCACCTCGTGCTTGATCTTCACAGTATTTATAAAACCTTCAACGCGGGAACCGTCAATGAAAAGACTGCGTTAAACGGATTAAATCTTCATTTAAACGAAGGCGATTTTGTCACCGTCATCGGTGGAAACGGAGCTGGAAAATCTACCATGTTAAATGCGGTCGCAGGAACGTGGTTTGTGGATGAGGGAAAAATCACCATCGATGATATCGACGTGACAAAGCTCCCGGAGCACAAGCGTGCGAAGTATCTCGGACGTGTATTCCAGGATCCGATGACAGGAACGGCTGCCACCATGCAGATCGAGGAGAACATGGCATTAGCAGCAAGAAGAGGAATGACACGTTCTCTGAAGGCCGGAATCACCGCAAAAGAGCGTGAGTTCTACAGGGGGCAGTTAAAGATCTTAGGCCTTGGTCTTGAGGACCGCCTCACATCAAAAGTCGGACTTCTCTCCGGCGGACAGAGACAGGCGCTGACCCTTCTCATGGCAACCTTAAAGAAGCCGAGACTTCTCCTTTTAGACGAGCACACGGCAGCCCTCGACCCGAAGACGGCAGCGAAGGTTCTTGAGACAACCGACAAGATCGTAAACAGTGAGCATCTGACAACACTCATGATCACTCACAACATGCGCGATGCGATCGCCCACGGGAACCGTCTGATCATGATGAACGCAGGCCACGTGATCTATGATGTGGCCGGAGAGGAGAAGAAACACCTGACAGTCCAGGATCTTCTTGCGAAGTTTGAGGAAGCTGCAGGCGGCGAACTTGCGAACGACCGTATGATCCTGTCGTAGGGGCCATATATATAGAAGAAACAGGTCGAAAAGTAGATAAACGGCAG
The DNA here is from genome assembly GCF_003435225.1 of Clostridium sp. AF28-12. Taxonomy (NCBI): domain Bacteria; kingdom Bacillati; phylum Bacillota; class Clostridia; order Eubacteriales; family Clostridiaceae; genus Clostridium; species Clostridium sp. AF28-12. The sequence goes on from NZ_QWGJ01000004.1 coordinate 78,219, forward strand.
CGGATATCTGTAAGCAGATTACAGAGTTTGCTGCCGTTTTTTGTGTAATAGGAAATTCCGAGGAATTCTCTATTACATAAAAGGCACTCATGTGCCAATGATGCGCACTCGCGCGAAGATGTAGATTGTCGCAAGCGACCGCGCGAGGCGCGAAAATGTGCCAAGGCACATTCTTTATTATTGCTTTTTTGCGTATTCCGTTGTATAAATGATGTGCAGCCTAAAAGGATTAAATACCGGACTGCGGGCAGATGCGGCGCAGGGAAAAGGCTGTGTTCAGGAGGAAATATTTATGAGCAGATCTGCAAAAAATGATAAAACAAAGACAAATGTGATGCGGCTTTTAGATGCCGCGAAAATCCCTTACGAGGCGAAGGAGTACCCGGTGGATGAGAACGATCTCTCCGGAAGCCATGCGGCGGACATGCTGGGTGTGGATCATGGAAGCGTGTTTAAGACCCTTGTACTGAAGGGAGAACGCACCGGATTTCTCGTCTGCTGTATTCCTGTGGACGGTGAAGTAGATTTAAAAAAGGCGGCGAAAGCGGCGGGAGATAAGAAGGTGGAGATGCTTCCGATGAAGGATCTTTTAGCCACAACGGGGTACATCCGCGGTGGCTGTTCTCCTATCGGAATGAAGAAAAAGTTCCCGACTTTTATTGATGAGGCGGCGTTAAAATACGAAACGATCGCTGTCAGCGCGGGCCAGAGGGGATTCCAGGTACTGCTTTCCCCGCAGACTCTCGCGGACTATGTGGGAGCAAAACTGCTGGATTTGCAGCAAAATGGTTAACATAAATGAAAAAGTTATCGGAAACCACCTGAAAGTGGGGAATCAATATTTAACAAAATTGTAACATTTGCAATATTTTATACTTGCCAATACCACCAAAAATTTAGGTTTTATGCCGATAATATTTGGAAAAGATATTAATAAAATGTAACAATCATTAAAAAACGGGCTGTAAAATGTAACAAAGTTGGCCATGGCTTATTGACATTTGCCCTCTCATTCTCCTATAATCACAGACACCGGCCGGAAAACGGTCGGAATGAACAACCGGCGACAGGACGGAGAAAGAGGGTATTCAAAAATGAATCCATGGAACTCATTTCTTCAGACAGTCTTTCAGTTTGTGAAATCACTCTTCACCGGTGTGACAAAGAAGATGCACCGGAATGCGGCAATTCTCACGATGGGCGCAACACTGATTGCAGTGATTCCATTTACAGCGGTGGACTTCCAGGGCGGAGGCAAAAACGCGATCGTAGCGTTTGCAGAGACGCAGGGAGGTTCGGATGAAGACAGTCTGGAGGAGACAGAAGATACTGCTCTTCCGGAAACAGACGGAAATGTTTTAGAGGATGAGACGACGGCGGATGAAGCATCATCCGCGGAGACGGAAGCAGATATCGAGAGAGAAACTGAAAATACAGAGACGAATGATAAGAACAGCGCCGAGGACGCAGGAGCTTCGGAAAAAGCAGACGAGAGCAATGGGGCTCAGGATGAGTCTGCGGGGCCGGAAGTGGAAACTGCGGGAAACGCAGAGACCGGAGCTGTGCAGGTTGAGGCGGAAGCAGAAGGCTCACCTGTGACAGAGGTACAGGCGGAAGCGGAAGAGACTGCGGCGGAGGAGCCTGCAAGGGAAGTTTTCACCGGCTACTCTGACAGCGACTACGATGTTCTTCTACGGATCGTGCAGGCGGAAGCTGGAAACTGTGACATGGAAGGCCGTGTCATGGTGGCGAACGTGATCTTAAACCGTGTGGAGAATGACTCATTCCCGAACACGATCACGAAAGTTGTCTACCAGAAACACCAGTTTTCACCGGTGTCCAACGGCTCCATCAAGAGATGCAGGGTCACAGCCGAGACGGTGGAGGCCGTAGGGCGGGCGCTCTCAGGTGAAGATCTGACGGACGGTGCCCTGTATTTTATGAACCGGCATGCGTCATCAAAAAAGAACGCCAGCTGGTTTGACAGACATCTGGAATTCCTGTTTAAACATGGAAATCACGAGTTTTTCCGGTAAACTCCGGGTCAGATAAAAAGGATAAGGGAAAGGCGGCATGTGCCAGAACCGTAAAAAAGCGGTTCTGGTGGGTGCCGCTTTTTTGCAGCTGCAGATCTGAAATAGAATACAGGTGATATATTCTGTCGGTTTGAAAACGAAAAGTCGATAGCCATGGAAAATAGTGGAGGTTGGCGGAAGGGCAGTACAGGATTTTATAATTGACATTTAAATGGGGGCATGGGATAATAAAACTCATGAAATTGGAAATACGTGAAAGAGGAAAAATGATGAAGTTAAAAAGAGTATTTTTTGATCTTGACGGCACACTGACGGATTCCATGCCAGGGATCACGAGGGGTGTTCAGTATGCGCTGAAACATTACGGCATCCATGTGGATGACCTTTCGGTCTTGAAACCGTTTGTGGGACCGCCGCTCTTCGACAGCTTTAAGAGATATTATAATTTTTCAGATAAGGACGCAAATGATGCGATCTATGTGTTCCGGGAATACTACGATGTGAAAGGCTGGATGGATAATGCGCCGTTCGATGGCGTGGAAGATATGTTAAAGACCTTAAAGGAGGCTGGCCTCGAACTCTATGTGGCAACATCGAAGCCGGAGGAGACCGCAAAGAAAGTCCTGGAATATTTCCAACTGACAGAGTATTTTAAATTTATCGGCGGCGCGTCCATGGATGAAGCGCGTGTGAATAAGGACGATGTGATCCGCTATGTCCTGGAAGAAAACTGCATCAGCGAGGAGGAGAAGCCTTCCGTGATCATGGTGGGTGACCGGGAACATGATGTATACGGTGCGAAGAAAACGGGACTTTCCGTGATCGGCGTGCTTTACGGATATGGAAGCCGTGAAGAACTCCAGAGCGCCGGGACAGATTACCTCTGTGAGACACCGGAGGAGACAGCAAAGCTCTTAAAAGGTATGATGTAAAAAAAGATCAGCCGATATTTGGGATGCTTTGTCTGTGTTAAAGACAAGACAGACAGTACAGCAGGGATCGAAGATCCGGTTTACAGCTATGTCGGGAGTTGTAATTATGAGTCGCAGAAAAATACATGACACCAGGAAATGGAACTTGAAAAATGATCCGTGATGCGCTATAATAGTTCTCAGTTAAAGGGAATGTGATTCCTGGGATGTTCGACACTCCTGTCTATTTTGAACCTACATTTTGACATACGGGATTCCTATATTTTTGAACGGATGTCAGGCCTCCAAAGAGTGGAAGGCAGATGTTTAAGTGCGGATGCCCACCTAGCATTGCTAGGCGTCAATTATTCAGGAAACGGCATTTTGGGATTGCGAAAGATAAAAAAGCAGCGAGAGATCGCTGCTTCTTTTCATATAGTGGGATATAACATGGCGTTATTTTACATGGATGAACGACGCATGATTTCCGCGCATGACGGGGGTTTAGATTTCGCAAATGCTCTTTTCTAAACATGGGAAGTATGATATTATGGGTGCAAACAGGTTTCGATACATATGATATGAATGGAAGAAACAACTGCAAAGGAGAAACTTTTTTATGAAAAATGAACGGTTCGAACGATACATTTACATGGGGGTGACGGCAATCCTGGTACTGATCGCAGCGGTGTTTGTCGTCTTTCTGTTTCTGGAGAGGAATGCAGTGTTTGCCTTTCTGGGAAAAGTACGGTTTGTCCTGGCACCGGTGATCTACGGCGCTGTACTTGCTTTTTTAATGTCTCCGGTCTATAACCGGTGCTACAATACAGTCGTGTATGTGCACGATGACGACAAGAAAAAAGAGGACGAGGAAAAGAAGATCGCGCCAAAGAAACGGTTCAAGAGTGAATCCTTCGGCAATTTCCTTGGAAAAGCCGTTGGAACAGTGATAAGCCTTGCGTTTCTGATCGTGGTGGTCGTAAGCCTTTCCAGCATGATCATCCCGCAGCTCTATTCCAGTATCGTGGGGATCATCAACATGATGCCGGTTTATTTCCAGAACGTGTATGACTGGCTGACGGAATTCTTCGTGAACAACCCGCCGGTGGAGCAGGCAATCTTAAATATTTACGAGCAGTCAGCCCAGTATTTTCAGAGCTGGATGGAGACGGACTTAATGTCGAATCTCTCCAATTTCCAGAACTTCCAGAATATTGAGAAGATTGTCGGCGGCGTATCCAGCGGAGTCATGAATGTGATCACGCTGACAAAAAACATGCTGATCGGATTGATCGTTATGATCTATCTGTTAAATATCAAGGAATCCCTATCAGCGCAGGGAAAAAAATTTATTTATTCCGTTCTTCCACTGAAAGCGGCCAATATCGTTGTGGCTGAATTCCAGTTTATTAAAAAAGCGTTTTCCGGCTTTATTATCGGAAAACTGATCGATTCCCTGATCATCGGAATTCTCTGCTTTATCCTGATGCATCTGTTTAAGCTGCCGTATGAGCTGCTGATCAGCGTGATCATCGGAGTGACGAATGTGATACCGTTCTTCGGACCATTTATTGGAGCAGCTCCGTGCGCGATCCTCGTATTCCTCATCAGTCCGAAACAGTGTCTGTACTTTATTGGGCTGATCCTTGTGCTTCAGCAGTTTGACGGAAATATTTTAGGACCGAAGATCCTGGGAAATTCCACAGGTGTTTCCAGCTTTGGTGTACTGTTTTCGATCCTGCTGTTCGGCGGATTGTGCGGATTTGTGGGAATGATCATTGCGGTTCCGTTGATGGCAGTCATCATTCATATTTATAATCAGATTCAGGAATATCTCCTTTCAAAGAAGAGTCTGAGCATAAAAGAAGAGGACTATGTAAATCTGAAGCGGATCGACGAACAGAACGGCGAGTATAAAAAACACGGTGACGAACAGTAGCTGGTTCTGGTCGGGAAAGGAATTATGAACGAGAGAAGGAAACTGATAAACTGGATGGCGGGAGTCACGACGTTCATCGTGGTTCTGCTGATCGTGATCGTACTTCTGGACAGGGAAGAGGATGGAGTCTCCCTGGCAGCGGCATCCCGGACGGTGGCACTGACACTGGAGTCGGGGAATGGAATTCTTGAAAATGCGCCGGAGACGTCGAATTTTGATGAAGATCTATCGGACCAGTGGTATGTGAAATATATGGACTACCTCTATGGTCAGGGATATATTGACAGCGGATCGGTCAAAGCGGACGAGCGGAGCGCTACGTCCGCAGTTACATACGCGGTTCTTTCGGACTGGGCAAAAAAGGCATCGGAAGAGGGAAAAGGGGAAACAGATGCGCTCCTTTCTTATGTGGATTCCGGTGACCGGGCGAAAAAGGCGGTCTCCAGTGAGAATTTCTGGAAGTTCTATGACGCGTTCCGCGCGGCGGTGGATCCGGACAGAGCTGTGGCCGAGGTGGAGACGGACCTTTACGGAACACCGGACAATGTGGATGGTGCGCCTGCATGGACAGCCTACACGAGGGACGGTATTTTTCAGTTTGAGGGACTTTACCTCGACGGATATATTGACCAGAAGATCCGGTTTCTGGCGAGAGACGATGAGATCTTAAAGGTGGAGGAGATGGTCTCGGACGAGATCGTCTACGAGAATGCCTGGATCTCGGGATTCTCCGGAAAGACAGTGACGGTCTTTATCGGAAATATCCAGAGGGAATTTCCGGTAAAGGGAGTTTTAAAGGATGAGAGCGAGATCTCCGGTCAGATCGGAGATCTGTACTTAAAGGGCGGAACCCCAAAACGACTGGTGCTGAAGAAAGAGAAGATCACCGGAACGGTCCTTGCGGTCCGCGACACAGAGATTGAGATCGACGGCTACGGCAGCGTGCCGCTGGCGGATCAGTTTAAGATCTATCGGACCTACGGTGTTCTCAGGGAACAGCAGAAGAAGGATATTCTCGTCGGCTACCACATGCAGGAATTTGTGGTGGCGGATGGAAAGATCTGTGCGGCCCTGACGACGGAGAAACCGGATATCGACATGATCCGCGTGCTTATCATGACGAACGGATTTAAGTCACTGTTCCATGATACGATCACACTTTCCTGCGACTCCATGGCAGTGTTGGAGTACGGAGATGAGAAGGATGCAAAGACGGAGTCCATCGCAGCAGGGGAGACGGTGACGATAAAACCGGGAGATTCAAGGGTCGCAAGTGGGCGTCTCACATTCCGTTCCGCAAATGAAGGCGGAATGATCACGGTACACAGTCTGGAGCGCGCTCAGGGAATGCCCGTCTATCCGGGACATATGGAGATCACGGAGGAGAGCGACGGCCTGCTTCTCTTAAACGAGGTGGATCTCGAGGAATATTTAAAGCGGGTGACACCGAGCGAGATGCCGCCGACTTATGAGCTGGAGGCGCTGAAGGCCCAGGCGGTCTGTGCGAGAACCTACGCATGGAGGCAGATTCAGGGCAATGCCTACTCGACCTATGGTGCCCATGTGGATGACAGCACGAATTTCCAGGTGTACAACAACACGCTGACCTTCGATTCCACGGATACCGCTGTGAATGAGACCTTTGGTCAGCTTCTGGAATACAACGGGGATCCCATCGAGGCGTTCTATTACTCCACATCTGACGGGCATGGAACCGACGGAAGTGTGTGGGGAGCGGATGCGTCCAACACGCCGTACCTCAGGGCAGTCACGATCAACAACAAGGCGAAGAAGCTGGATCTGACATCCAACGAGGCCTTTGAGAGCTTTATCAAGGACGAGAACACAGATGCCTACGACTCTGACTTCCCGATGTTCCGTTGGAACACGAAGACCACCAGCACGATCCTGGACGAAAAGATCGGCGGGGTCGGCAGGATCACGGGACTTACGATCACATCCAGGGGAGCGGGTGGATACGCGAAGACCCTGAAGGTCGTTGGAACGGAAGGTTCCAAGACATTTTCCGGGCAGAGCAGGATCCGCAGCATTCTCGGAAATGTATCACTTGTATACAACAGGAAAGACGGTTCCACATCTACGGGATGGGATACGCTTCCCAGCGGTTTCATCTATATCGAGAACAACGGAACCGATGAAAATCAGGTGACGACCTTCACAATCTACGGAGGCGGCTTCGGACACGGTGTCGGCATGAGCCAGAACGGTGCCCAGGGCATGGCAAAGCAGGGAAAGACCTGCCAGGAGATTTTAAAGTTCTTCTATGACGGGTGCGGGCTGATGGATATTAGTGAAGTGAATTAATGGAATATGAAAAATAAACAGCTCTGTGCAGCAGTTAAATGGAAAAGTGGATTTCGTTTGGCAGCGGTGCAGGGCTGTTTCGATCTTGAATAAGTCTGGGACAGGAAGTGGGAGAGTTCTTACCAAGGAAAGAAAAGGAAAAAGCCCGTGGAAGCATGTTTTCACGGGCTTTTGCTTTTGTTGAAGAGTTTTGTTAAAATTCGCGGTTATGGGTGATAATACCAAACTTACTTTCTGTACAGGTATTTCGGCACCCCGTTCTCCATCACGCGCTTCGGCTCGCCCTGGATCAGCGGGAGAGCGTAAGCTGAGAAGTCATCGGTGATATCGTTTCCTGCCGCGTTGATCCATTCCTTTGGGAATTTCTTTTCCTGATTGCAGATGAGGCTTACATCCTCCGGTGTGCAGTGCATCTTGTACGGCATGTCGGAGTCACGCTTGAAGGCGATCATCTTCTTTGTCTCCCCGGCGAGAACTGCCTTCACACCGGCAGCGCCTGCCATGGCAGCTTCCTCGATATCCGTCTCAGATACCATCATGCCGCTGCAGCGCTGGTTGACATTTAACTCGATGGAGCGGACTTTCACGCCGAACTTGTCGCGGACAAAGCTTTCCAAAACCTCACCGCAGCCGGTGAGCATCTTGTGACCGAAGGAATCGAGCTTCGCTGCGTCGGAGTACTCGCAGACAAAGGTGCCGCCCTCATCGGCAATTCCCTCGGAGACGCAGACAACGAGGTTCGGGGATTTCTTGAATGCAGCGTCCAGGTCATTATAGAACTGCTCTAAGGAGAACGGAGTCTCCGGGAGGTAGATAAGGCATGGGTTGTCGCCCTCATATTTTCTTGCAAGCCTGGAAGCAGCGGTGAGCCATCCTGCGTGGCGTCCCATGATCTCGACGATGGTGACGGATCTCTGCTGATAGACGGAGGCGTCGAGGACGATCTCGCGGACGGTGGAGGCAACATACTTTGCGGCGCTTCCGAAGCCCGGTGTGTGGTCGGTGAGGACAAGATCGTTGTCGATGGTCTTCGGGATTCCGATGAATTTCACATCGCTTCCAATCTTCTCCGCATAGCGGGAGAGCTTGTCCACGGTATCCATGGAGTCGTTTCCGCCCACATAGAGGAAGTATCCGATGTTCATCTCACGGAAGTTATCGAAGATCGCAGGGTAAACTTCACTGTCTAAATCTGCCGGAAGTTTATAACGGCAGGAACCAAGGTATGCGGCCGGAGTGAGCTTTAAGAGCTCAAGTTCCTTGTCAGAGAGGTCCGTGGAAAGGTCCATCACATGGTCAGCGAGGAATCCCTCGATTCCGTTGATCATTCCGAGAACATGTCCGTCCGCGCCGGATTCCCTGAATGCTTTTACCGCACCATAAAGGCTCGCGTTGATGACGGCGGTAGGTCCGCCGGACTGTCCGATTACAAGATTTTTCATGATTTCTGTATTCTCCAATCTGAATGTATTCCGTAAGCTTATTATAAAAAAATGTGTATGGAAAATCAATGATGAATGTATAAAAACGGAAAAACGGGCAATCCTATGACCAGTACAAAAGAAAAAGATTAATACTTATCCTCCCCTTTTTAGTACCCTGTTCGCTGCCCCTATAGAGACAGCGGGCGGGGTACTTTTTGAATGAAAATCAGAAAAAAGGAGAAGATAAAAGGCGGGAAGCGCAGAAAAAACTTTTGCGTTCAAAATATTTGAATGGAAAGCTTGACAAAGCCCGCGGAAAGGATTACTATCAAAAGCAGCAATATAGTTATGAAAACTACATGATACGGAATGTAGAAACGAAATAAACAGGAAAGGAAACCAGAAACGATGAGCAAAAAAGGATGGAAAGCCGGAGCAGTTCTGGCAGCCGGAGCTGGAATCACAGCGGTACTCGCGGCGAAGAAGCGCGGAAACATGGAAATGGATAAGATGAAAAAGACTTCCCATGGAAGCAGATCCGATTACCGCAACACAGAACTCGGAAAACATGATAAGAACAGCAAGGGAATCTACTACACAAACGGAAACTACGAAGCGTTCGCCCGCCCGGAGAAGCCGGCGGGAATCGAGGAGAAGTCCGCGTACCTTGTGGGAAGCGGTCTCGCATCCCTGGCAGCGGCATGCTTTCTCGTCCGCGATGCCCAGATGCCGGGAAAGAACATCCACATCTTAGAGGCCATGGATATCGCCGGAGGTGCCTGCGACGGAATCGATGATCCGACAAGAGGATATGTGATGCGCGGCGGCCGCGAAATGGAGGATCATTTCGAGTGCCTCTGGGATCTGTTCCACAGCATCCCGTCCCTGGAGGTTCCAGGCGCGTCCGTTCTCGATGAGTATTACTGGTTAAACAAGCATGACCCGAACTATTCTCTCTGTCGTGCCACAGAGCGCCGCGGCGAGGATGCCCATACGGACGGAAAGTTTGGTCTGAGCCAGAAGGGCAGTATGGAGATCATGAAGCTCTTCTTCACGAAGGATGAGGATCTCTATGACAAAACCATCGAGGATGTGTTCGATGATGAGGTATTCGGCTCCCAATTCTGGCTTTACTGGAGAACCATGTTCGCCTTTGAAAACTGGCACAGCGCCCTGGAGATGAAGCGGTACTTCCAGAGATTTATCCACCATATCGGCGGCCTTCCGGACTTCTCCGCTCTGAAATTCACCCGCTACAACCAGTACGAATCCCTGATTCTGCCGATGCAGAAATACCTGGAGGCGGCAGGCGTGGAGTTTCGGTTCGGCACAGAGGTCACAAACGTCCGCTTTGAGATCACGGACGGAAAGAAGACGGCCCGCGCTATCGAGTGCCGCACGAAGAACGGGGACACGGAGATCCCGCTGACGGAAAAGGACCTTGTGTTTATCACAAACGGAAGCTGTACAGAAGGGACGATCTACGGTGACCAGAACCATGCGCCGGTGGGTGACGCGGAAGTGAGAAGCAGCGGCTGCTGGAGCCTCTGGAAGAAAATTGCAGCCCAGGATCCGTCCTTCGGTCATCCGGAAAAATTCTGCTCCGATATCGAGAAGACGAACTGGGAGTCTGCGACGGTCACCACCGCAAATGAAGAGATCATCGACCAGATCAAGAAAATCTGCAAGCGCGACCCGAGGACAGGCAAAGTTGTTACCGGCGGTATCGTGAGCTGCCGCGATTCCAAGTGGCTTTTGAGCTGGACCATCAACCGCCAGGGACAGTTCAAGAATCAGAAGAAGGACGAGGTGTGTGTATGGGTATACAGCCTGTTCACCGATGTCCCGGGCGACTATGTGAAGAAACCCATGAAGGAGTGTACCGGTAAGGAGATCACCGCCGAGTGGCTGTATCATCTCGGAATCCCGGTGGAGGACATCGGGAGACTGGCAGGAGAAGAGTGCAACTGCACGCCGACCATGATGCCATATATCACAGCGTTCTTTATGCCGAGAGCTGCCGGAGACCGCCCGGATGTAATTCCGGACGGATCTGTAAACGCCGCCTTCCTCGGACAGTTTGCAGAGACTCCGAGAGATACGATCTTTACCACAGAGTATTCTGTCCGTACCGCCATGGAGGCAGTATACGGACTCTGTGGAGTGGACCGCGGTGTGCCGGAGGTATGGGGCAGTGTCTATGATGTGAGAGAGCTCTTAGACAGCACGGTGAAGCTCATGGACGGAAAGTCCCCGCTTGAGATGAAGCTTCCGATGCCGTTTGAAATGTTGAAAAAGCCGCTGCTCAGAAAGATCGATAAGACGATCGTTGGAAAACTTCTGCGTGATCACGATGTTTTGAAGGATTGGATGCTGTAGAGACGCGGCGCGCAGATAAAATAGATATATGAGAATATGATGAAAATGCCGGAAATGGGGAACTGCCTGTTTCCGGTATTTTTATGCCCAAATATGCCGAAATTTTTTGCAAGAGGGGGAGATCCGCTGTACGTTCTGTTTTCTTCCGCTTTGTTTTAAGAATTCGTAAGGGAAAAGAAATGGATTCCCCGGAGCATGTGCGATAAGATAAGGCTATAAAAAGGAATAATCCTGATACAGGAAAATTTCGGCTGCAAAGGGAAACAGAATGTGAATGCTGCATGTCATCGGCAAATAAAATCGAATGGTTATAAAAATTGATAAAGGGAGGAAACAGTATGAGAAAATATGGTCTATATCTCCTGATCGCAATGAGTCTCATGACCGGCTGTCAGAAAAAAGATATAGTGACGGTGGATACAGCGGCGGAGACGACACAGGAGAGCGGTGAGACTGGATCCACAGCGGAACGTGAGCCGGAGAGTGCGGTGGAGAGCATATCGGGCACTGATCAAAATGGGAATACGGGCGCGGATGCCCAGACGGACCGCTTCACCCTGATCCCTATCGCGGTAAGCGGGGAATATGACGGGGAATGGGATGACACAGACCAGACTCCAATCATCACATCGCGCTGCGACAAGGTCTATGTACAGGGGGACGGATATGATGCGCTGAAGCAGTCGCTCATTTTCCTGAATAAAAACCTGGTCAGCCAGAATAAAGAGGAGTATGCCTCCTATAAAAAAGAAGCTGAGGATATGCGGAACAATTACCCGGATATGAAGCAGTCATATGTCTGCAATTATGAATTTAATCCGGTCCGCTTCGACCATACGGTCGTCAGTATGTACTGGCTGAAATATTATGATCTGGGAGGCGCGCATCCAAGCTCTGTGACGGAATACCACAATTTCGATACGCAGACAGGAAAAGAGCTGGAACTTTGCGATGTAGTAAAAGATCTTCCGGGATTCCGGAAATATGTGGAGGAGGAGCTTTCTGACCAGAAGGAGGAGAAGGAATTATTCGAAGATTATGAAATGACTGTGGACAGTCTGTTTGCGGGGACGGATGGATATGGGCCACTGGGATGGTGCATCACAAAAACAGGTGTGTGCATTCATTTTGATCAGTATGTTATCGCCTCATATGCGGCAGGAGCTGTTGAAGTGGAGGTTCCGTTTGCCGGAAATGAAGCGATGTTCCAGACAGACTATATAGGGAAAGCTTCAGAAGGCTGGGCAGAAAAGATCAGTCCATGGGAGACTGTGACGTATGAGCACGAGGAAAACGATACTTCTGTGAGTTATCATTTTGATGATGCCGCAGACGGGTATGACGCGAGAAATATCACGATCGAGCGGGAACAGGGTGGAAAGAAGAAAGAATTCACGATGGAACTCTATGGACAGCCCCAGTACGGCTGGATCGTCATGACAGATGACGGGCACCCATATCTCTACACGGAGATCCAGAGTGAGAATGACTGGAGGACCATGGAAGTCTTTGACCTGAAGGGAGAAGAGATCTGCCATGTTGGTACATCGAATGACAGTCCTCATGGCGCCCTGTTAAATGATCCGGATGGATTTTACCTTACCCGCAGAGTGGATGCCCTGGGAACATATGACGCTTACCGGAAATTCCATGTGGGTGAGAGCGGGATGCCGGTGGCAGAGAATGATGTGTATACAAAAGTCAATGTCTGCGATTCAAAGGAGGATGAGGCGGCGCTGGTATCCACGAGGGAGCTTCCGGTGACAGTCTTCGACGCGGATGGCAGCGGGAAAGAGGAAAAGCTTCCTGCCGGAACAAAGTATTATGTCCGGGCAACGGATCTGGAAAGTTTTGTGGACATGGAGCTTTCCGATGGACGCAGATGCCGTCTGGCGGTGGGAAAGTCGGATAAAGGCTGGGGATTCGAGATCGACGGGGTGTATGAAGAGGATTGTTTTGAATTTATCCCGTATGCTGGATAAAAAGAATGTGTCATGGTGAATTTCCACACCGAACGCGCTCGCCTGCTGTAATCTGCAACTTTTCGCGAACACGCATTCAGGAATGGGCGGAATCCGGGAAAAACGTCGAAATGCATTGACAAAACATATCCTCATGTTAAAATGGACTTATATGACGATTTGTAGCTGTGAAAATACCAGGCAGTTACGATTATTTGAAATACAGGAGGGGGAACCAATGAAGTTTTTCATTGATACAGCCAATGTGGATGAAATCCGCAAAGCAAATGACATGGGAGTGATCTGCGGAGTTACAACAAATCCGTCCCTGATCGCAAAAGAAGGAAAAGATTATGTTGAGACTTTAAAAGAGATCGCTTCTATCGTAGACGGACCGATCAGCGGTGAGGTAAAGGCAACAACAACTGACGCGGAGGGAATGATCGCGGAGGGCCGCGAGATCGCGAAGATCCACCCGAATATGGTCGTTAAGATCCCGATGACGGTGGAAGGCTTAAAGGCGACAAAAGTGCTTTCTTCCGAAGGCATCAAGGTGAATGTGACCCTGATCTTCTCCGCCAACCAGGCACTTCTTGCAGCCAGAGCAGGCGCAGCTTATGTGTCCCCGTTCGTAGGACGTCTCGATGATATCTCCCAGCCAGGTATCGATCTCATCGACACTGTTGCAGAGATCTTCGCTCTCCATGATATCGAGACAGAGATCATCGCGGCAAGCGTACGACACACCATGCATGTAACAGAGTGTGCACTTGCAGGCGCTGATATCGCGACGGTTCCGTATAAAGTAATCGAGCAGATGACACATCACCCGTTAACTGACCAGGGAATTGAGAAATTCCGTAAAGACTATGAAGCAGTTTTCGGCAAATAAGGGAAATTCATGAGGACGCCTCCGGGCGTCCTTTTTTTGCGCGCTTTTCTGTGATAAAGAGGTAGTGAAAAGAATAGAAAACGTGGAAAATTGCAAAGGAAAAAATTAAATAATATAAAATATATAAACAATACAAACAACAATAAACAGAATATAAAGAGAAAGGAAACAAAAAAAAATGGAAACATCAGAAACAAAACAGAACAAGGCGGCATCTGTCGTTATCCAGACTGCGGTTATCCTGTTTGGTCTCACGGTCTACGCTGCGGGAGTCGTCCTCTTCATTCTGCCGTTGGACATGATCGCCGCGGGAACCACAGGACTTGGTCTTATGGCACAGCATTTCTTCGGGATCCCTCTTTCCGGCTTCGTGGCGGTCTTCAATATCGCCATGTTCGGTCTCGGCTGGCTGGAGTTGGGGAAAAAATTTGCGGCGACGACCCTGCTTGCGACATTTTATTACCCGTTCATCCTTGACCGCCTGACCGCCCTGGCGGGAGACTTCGTATTCACAACGGATCCCATGCTCTGTGCCATCTTTGCTGGGATCATGATCGGATTCGCTCTGGGGTTCGTGATCCGCTCCGGTGCCTCCACCGGCGGCATGGACATCCCTCCGCTTGTCCTGCAGAAACGCTTTAAGGTTCCGGTATCTGTGTCCATGTACGTTTTCGATGTGGCGATCCTCTTATCCCAGCTTTTGTTCCGCGACCGGGAAAAGATCCTCTACGGGATTATCATGGTCATGGTCTACACCGTGATCTTGGACAAGATGCTCATGATGGGCAAAAAGCAGGTACAGGCGAAGATCATCAGCGAGAAATACGAGGAGATCAATATCGCAGTGCAGGAACAGCTTGACCGTGGAACCACATTATTCCAGATCGAGGGCGGGCACTTAAGAAAGACGTCCATGGCCGTCGTCACCGTAGTTTCCGGCAGGGAACTTCAGAAATTAAACCGCATCGTGATGGACATCGATCCGGAAGCATTCATGGTGGTTCACCAGGTCGGAGAAGTCCGCGGGCGGGGCTTTACTGAGATGAAACGTCATCTGCAAGCAGAAGGTTTAAAAAATTAACTGCATCACGAGACAGGCATTAGAAAAAAAGTTTCTTAAATTTTTCTGACGAAAAGGGATAAAAATGTTGCTAAGGCGGGGAAAAACTCCTTGAATTTTGCATCAAATCCGTTTATTATTACACTAGGCAGAAATTTGATTTTCGTCAATTTAAGGAATAATGGAGGACAGCAAAATGACAAAAACGTCGGCAATCAACAGAATTCATGAATTGCTTGATGACAACAGCTTTGTTGAGGTTGGTGCTTATATTACTGCCAGAAGCACTGATTACAACATGCAGTCTCAGGAAACCCCTGCAGATGGTGTTGTTACCGGTTATGGTACTATCAATGGCGCTCTCGTCTATGTGTACAGCCAGGACGCGTCCGTAATGGGCGGATCCATCGGCGAAATGCACGCAGAGAAGATCGAGAAGCTCTATAGTATGGCTATGAAAATGGGCGCACCCATTGTTGGTCTGGTTGACTGTGCAGGATTCAGACTCCAGGAAAGCATGGATGCCCTGGACGGCTTCGGCAAACTTTATGTCTGCCAGGCAATGGCATCCGGTGTGATCCCGCAGATCCAGGCTGTGTTTGGAAACTGCGGCGGCGGAATGGCTGTGGCATCTGAAATGGCTGATTTCACATTTATGGAACAGGACGCAAAAATGTTTGTGAATGCTCCGTTTGTAATCGCTGAGAACGATGCTGATAATTCCAGCGCTGAGTATCAGGCAAAAGAGACAGGAAACGTATGCGCGACTGGCTCCGAGAAAGAAATTTTCACAGAGATCAGAAACCTTGTTTCCATCCTTCCGGCTAACAACGAGGATGACATGTCTTACAGCGAATGTGAGGATGACTTAAACAGAATCTGCACAGATATCGAGAACTGCGCAGGCGATACATCCATCGCACTGTCCATGATCTCTGATGACAGCTTCTACATGGAAATGAAGAAGGACTACGCACCGGAGATGGTAACGGCATTTATCCGCTTAAACGGAGCTACCGTTGGCTGTGTTGCAAATCGCAGCGAAGTTTATACAGACGGCGAGAAGACTGCTACTTATGACGCAGCCCTTACCGCAGCAGGATGTGAGAAAGCAGTAGCATTTGTAAACTTCTGCAACGCTTTCGAGATCCCGGTACTTACACTCGTCAATGTAGATGGTTACAAGAACTGCAAATGCAACGAGAAGAAGATCGCGAAGGCGGCAGCACGCCTGACCTACGCATTCGCAAACGCTGACGTTCCGAAGGTAACTGTCGTTGTCGGCAAGGCAAACGGAACAGCAGGTCTTACCATGAACAGCAAGTCCATCGGTTCTGACATTGTATACGCATGGAAGAACGCGAAGATCGGTGTCATGGAAGCAGTACCGGCTGTGAAGATCATGTATGCTGACGAGATCACAAAGGCTGACAATGCGGCAGCCCTGATCAATGAAAAAGCAGCACAGTATAATGAGATGCAGGCAAGCGCACTTGCGGCAGCAAAGAGAGGATATGTAGACGATATCATCGAGGCTTCCGAGACAAGACAGCGTGTAGCTGCTGCATTTGAGATGCTGTTCACAAAAAGAGAGGATCGTCCGTCCAAAAAGCACGGAACGATCTAATATGAGGTGGCTGAAATATGAAACAGAGAATTAGAAGAATCTGGCTTGCACTCTGCATGGCAGTTTGCCTCTTCGCGCTTGCAGGATGCTCTGCAGCCGTTGACACCGCTGAAACGATCGATCCGCAGATCGAAATGGCGATGCAGTCCGGCTCCCAGCAGTACCTGGATCTGTTCAACCAGATGGATGACGCTTCCATCGAACAGGCCCTTGCAACAAGCGTAAAGAACAAAGATACTGTTATGGAGAATGCGTTAAAATCCTGGGATTCCATTAAGGATGACCTTGGCGCGTTCGTTTCCAGCGAGACAGCAGTCGTTACAAAAAGTGATGACGGCTATGTCGCAAGAATGAACACTGTTTACGAGAAGAGAGCGATGGAATTCACTCTGATCGCAGACGAGGACCTCAACAAGGTTGAGACAATTTCCTTCTCTCCGGTTTACACAACAGGCGAGAAGATGGCGAAAGCCGGAATGAATACCTTAATGGGTATGGGCGTTGTATTCGCAGTCCTGATCTTCATCAGCTGGCTGATCAGCATGTTCAAATACATCAACGTATTTGAGGCAAAGATGAAGGCAAAGAAGGCTGCAGCAGCACCGGCACCGGCGGCAGCACCGCAGGCAGCACCGGCAGCTCCGGCTCCGGCACCGGCAGCAGCACCGGCTGAGGAGGAGAACCTCACCGACGACACAGAGCTCGTTTCCGTGATTACAGCAGCGATTGCAGCTTACGAGGGAAAAGAGACTGTTGACAACGGACTTGTAGTCCGCTCCATCAAACGTGTTTCTAACAGAAACTGGAATTAATATTATCAGGAGGAAATCACAATGAAAAATTATACAATCACAGTAAACGGTAATGTATATGAAGTAACAGTAGAAGAGGGCTTCACAGGCGCAGCTTCCACACCGAAGGCAGCAGCACCGGCACCGAAGGCAGCACCGGCACCGGCAGCAGCTCCGAAGGCAGCACCGGCACCGGCTGCAGCTCCGGCAGCTCCGGCTGGCGCAGCAGGCGCAGTAGCAGTTACAGCTCCGATGCCGGGTAAGATCCTTGGCGTTAAGGCATCTGCAGGTCAGGCTGTTAAGAGAGGCCAGGTTCTCCTGATCCTTGAAGCTATGAAGATGGAGAACGAGATCGTTGCGCCGCAGGACGGCACTGTTGCAACAATCAATGTTGCTGTTGGTGATTCCGTAGAGCCGGGTGCTACACTCGCTACATTAAACTAATTTTCTGCTGACTGCAGATTCCACATGGAGGGATTAACATGGAATACATTCAAAATACACTTTTGAATCTTCTTCAGCAGACAGCATTCCTGAATTTAAGCGTAGGAAACCTGATCATGATCTTAGTTGCGTGTATCTTCCTTTACCTTGCGATCGGAAAAGGATTTGAGCCGCTTCTTCTTGTACCGATTTCCTTTGGTATGCTGCTTGTAAATATCTACCCGGATATTATGCTGAGCATTGAAGATTCTTCTAACGGAGTTGGAGGACTTCTTCACTACTTCTATTTACTGGATGAGTGGAGTATTCTTCCGTCCCTGATCTTCATGGGTGTAGGCGCGATGACAGACTTCGGTCCGCTGATCGCTAACCCGAAGAGCTTCCTTTTAGGCGCTGCCGCACAGTTCGGTATCTACGCCGCTTACTTTATGGCTATTTTCATGGGCTTCAATGACAAGGCAGCCGCAGCGATCTCCATCATCGGTGGTGCTGATGGCCCAACATCCATCTTTCTTGCAGGTACGCTTGGACAGACTGAGTTCATGGGACCGATCGCCGTAGCAGCTTACTCCTACATGGCTCTCGTTCCGATCATTCAGCCGCCGATCATGAAACTCTTAACAACGGAAGAAGAGAGAAAGATCAAGATGGAACAGCTTCGTCCGGTATCCAAACTTGAGAAGATCCTCTTCCCGGTTATCGTTACGATCGTAGTTTGTATGATCCTTCCGACAACAGCTCCGCTCGTTGGTATGCTTATGGTTGGTAACCTCTTCCGTGAGTCCGGCGTTGTTAAACAGTTACAGGAGACAGCTTCCAACGCTCTTATGTACATCGTTGTAATCGTTCTCGGTCTTTCCGTTGGCGCTACAACAAGTGCTGAGAGATTCTTAAAAGTTACAACTATCAAGATCGTTATCCTTGGACTTATCGCGTTCGCGTTCGGTACAGCAGCCGGCGTTATCTTTGGTAAGCTCATGTGCAAGGTAACTGGTGGTAAGGTTAATCCGTTAATCGGTTCTGCCGGAGTATCCGCAGTTCCGATGGCAGCCCGTGTATCCCAGAAGGTTGGTTCTGAGGCAGATCCGACAAACTTCCTTCTTATGCACGCAATGGGACCGAACGTAGCCGGCGTTATCGGTACAGCAGTTGCTGCAGGTACCTTCATGGCTATCTTCGGAGTTTAATTGGAACCGAAACTTTTAATATAGGGAGGTCTGCCCGGGCAGATCTCCCGGTAGGAGGATAATAAAATGGCAGAAGTTCAGAAAAAGCCGGTTAAGATCGTTGAGACCGTTCTTCGTGATGCGCATCAGTCTCTCCTTGCAACAAGAATGACGACTGATCAGATGCTTCCGATCGTTGACAAAATGGATAAAGTTGGCTACCACGCAGTAGAATGCTGGGGCGGCGCTACTTTTGATGCCTGCCTGCGTTTCCTGAAGGAAGATCCGTGGGAGAGACTCAGAAAACTGAGAGCTGGATTCAAGAACACGAAGCTCCAGATGCTGTTCCGTGGTCAGAATATCCTTGGATACAATCATTATGCAGATGATGTGGTTGAGTACTTTGTACAGAAATCCATCGCAAATGGTATTGATATTATCCGTATTTTTGACTGCCTGAATGATATCAGAAACCTTGAGACTGCCGTTAAGGCAACAAAAAAGGAAGGCGGACATGCCCAGATCGCCCTTTGCTATACATTAGGCGATGCGTATACACTTGATTACTGGAAGAATATCGCTTCCGAGATCGAGAGCATGGGCGCTGATTCCCTCTGCATCAAGGATATGGCAGGTCTGTTAACTCCGTATGCGGCTACTGAGCTTGTTACGGCATTAAAACAGGGTACAAAGCTGCCGATCGACCTGCACACGCACTATACCTCCGGTGTTGCTTCCATGACATATTTAAAGGCTGTGGAAGCAGGCTGCGATATCATTGACTGCGCAATGTCTCCGCTGGCTCTCGGTACATCCCAGCCGGCAACTGAAGTTATGGTTGAGACATTCCGCGGCACCAAGTATGATACTGGCTATGACCAGAATCTGCTTGCAGAGATCACCGATTACTTCACACCGATCCGTGAGGAAGCTTTAAAGAGCGGCCTTCTGAACCCGAAGGTTCTCGGTGTAAACATCAAGACGCTCCAGTATCAGGTACCGGGCGGAATGCTTTCCAACCTTGTTTCCCAGTTAAAGGAAGCTGGCCAGGAAGACAAGTACCGCGCAGTGCTTGAGGAGATCCCGAGAGTAAGAAAAGACTTCGGTGAGCCGCCGCTTGTAACTCCGTCCTCCCAGATCGTTGGCACACAGGCTGTCATGAACGTTCTTGCCGGCGAGAGATATAAGATGGTTCCGAAGGAGTCCAAGAAGATCATGATGGGTGAATTTGGTAAGACGGTGAAACCGTTCAACAAAGAAGTCCAGAAGAAGATCATCGGCGATGCGACTCCGATCACCTGTCGTCCAGCAGATCTGATCGAGCCGCAGTTACCGAAATTCGAGAAGGAATGCGCACAGTGGAAGCAGCAGGATGAGGATGTATTATCCTATGCTCTGTTCCCGGCTGTAGCAAAAGACTTCTTCGAGTACCGTGAAGCCCAGCAGACGAAGGTTGACCAGAAGACTGCAGACAAAGCAAATAAAGCTTACCCGGTATAATTTTGCAGTAAATCTGAAGTGTAATTGACGAAAAAACATGAGGCTCGGCGTTTCCATGAGGAGATGCCGGGCTTTTGTGCTGTCATGCATTCGAAAGAAACTGGCGGTGGAAGCTTCTACAGGTTATAGTTTCTTTTTTAAGTTTTTATTAAGAAAATGCGGCAATATTTGGAATTTGTGTGAAGTTTCTCCTGCGCGGTTGACAGAAAAGTGCCTTTATCATTATAATGGATATGATGTCGATTTTATGCAAAATTTCACGAAACCGGCAGTGGGAGAGAAGAAAAACATGACAAAGAGACAAAAAAGATTTCTGGCGCTGATGCTGGGGGCGGTCCTTTTGGGAGATTGTGCGGCTCACACCGGAACGATGATATCCGGGCTGTCTTCCGTATACGCGGCGACAGGCTCGGCGACAGTAAATGCCACGACTCTGAATGTGCGGAGTACACCGGGGACGACGGGATCTATCGTAAAAAAACTTGCCTACGGAGCTGCTGTGACAGTGGTTTCCGAGACAACGGGATCCGACGGGAAGATCTGGTATAAGATCCAGTTTTCCTCCAGTTCAGGGACACAGGGAGGCTATGTCCGTTCAGACTATATCAAATTCCCGGTATCCTACAGCTATGACGCGAACTTTGAGAGCTATTTAAACAGCCAGGGATTCCCGGAAAGCTACAAGACGTCTCTGCGGACCCTTCACACGGAACATCCGACCTGGGTCTTCCAGGCCCAGAAGACGGGGCTTAACTGGGGCGATGTGATGGAGGCGGAAGGAGCAGTCGGAACGAATCTGGTATCGAAGGCGAGCATTTCATCCTGGAAATCCACAGACTACGGCGCTTACGACTGGAATACAAGCACCTGGACCGGATTCGACGGTTCTTCCTGGGTGGCGGCATCCAAGGACATTGTCGCCTACTATATGGATCCGAGAAATTTCCTAAACGATACCTATGTATTCCAGTTTCTGCATCACGCCTTCGACAGCAATACCCAGACGAGAGCGGGACTTACGAGCCTGATCACGGGAACATTTCTGGAAAAGACGCCGGAGGAGACGACGGCAGCCCAGAGTATCCAGGAGACTTCGGGGTCCGGTACAGCGGCAGTCATAAACAGTAAAACGAATACTGAAGCTTCCGGCTCCCTGCAGCAGGGGGAAAACTACGGACCGGGAATGAGTTCTGGAACGTCCGGCGGAAGTCCTTATGGAAGCGGCAACATAAGCTCCGGCAGCGAAAATCAGGGTGTGAGCCTTGAGGGGCCGGGTTCTACGGTGAGCTCCACGATCAGCCAGAGAAAGATGTATACAACGGCACTCCCGGAGGTAGAGTATGGTCCAGGAATGGACGCGTCTGCCATCACCGATGACAATACCGGCGCGTCAAACACTTCACCGGTACCGACGGGACAGACTTATGTGGATATTATTATGAAGGCGGCGGCCCAGACTGGCGTCAACCCGTATGTCCTTGGCGCTATGATCCTTCAGGAGCAGGGGATAGGTAAATCTGGAAGTATTTCAGGAAAGACCTCAGGCTATGAAGGTTACTATAATTTCTTTAATATCGGCGCTTTCGCCTCCGGCTCCATGTCAGCCATCACGAGAGGTCTCTGGTACGCGTCCCAGTCTGGAAGCTACGGAAGACCGTGGAATTCTATCGAGAAGTCCATCATCGGCGGCGCGACCTACTACAGTGAGAATTTCCTGAAAAATGGACAGGATACCTTCTATTTAAAGAAGTTTAATGTGCAGGGCAGCAGCCCTTACAAGCATCAGTATATGACAAACGTGGAAGGCGCGGCCGGGGAGGGCGCGAAGCTCGCGAGAGCCTATACGGATGAGATGAAGAAACAGGCGCTCGTGTTCAAGATCCCGGTATTCAACAATATGCCGGAAACTGCCTGCGCAAAGCCGACCGTAACGGGAAGCCCGAACAACAAGCTGTCAGGAATCACCATCGACGGATATTCCCTGACACCAACCTTCAATAAAGATACGGAGAAGTATGATCTCGTTGTGGACTCTTCTGTTTCCTCTGTAAATATCCGTGCAACGGCAATCGACTCCAAGGCAGCAGTCAGCGGAGCGGGATCGATCAGCCTTGGAAGCGGAACGACGATTGTGAAGATTCAGGTGAAGGCAGAGAACGGTGATGTCCGCACATACCAGGTTTCCATTGCGAAAAGAAACGGAAACGGCAGCACCACCGTAGTTTCCCCGTCGACAGGAAGCTCCACAGGTTCTTCGACCTCGGGCTCTACGACGACCGGATCTACAGTAGGACCTGGCGGATCGACCGGAACATCGAACAGCGGAAGCAGTTCCGGAACCACCGGCCCTGGAAGTACAAATTCCGGATCACAGAGCTCTTATCCGGAAGGCGCATCCGGGTCTGGAAAGCTCGTGACGTCATCGACGGGAACGAGTGGTTCTTATCCGGAGGGCGCGACCGGCAGCGGAAAACTTGTGATCGGTAACTGATATGGGAATATCTGGTCATAATAAGATCCATTTCTGGAAAGACTATGCTTAGAAGTACAGGCGGAAATTATGAAAACAAGATAATGCCCAGCCTGGAAAAAGCTGGAATAGGAGATAAAGAAATATGAATAAATACATGAAAAAACTGGCGGCGGGGCTGTTGGCGTTCGCGCTGATGGTCATGCTGCTACCGGCTGGCGTGGTGGTTTCATTTGCGGCCAGCGGAAAACTTTCGTTTTCCGACCCGACCGCTTCGGTGGGAGACCAGATATCCGTCACGATGAAGATTGCCGCGGACGCAGCACTCGGTTCCTCCGATGTGATGCTTCAGTATGATGCGGATGCCCTTGAATTTGTCAGCGGTACGAACTCCAATGGCGGAGCAGGATCTGTCCGCGTCATCGGTTCTGCGGAGGCTGCGGACCAGAAGACGTTCAGCTTTACATTAAAATTTAATGCCTTAAAGGCTGGAACTTCCTCTATCACGGTGAAATCCCAGGAAGTTTACGATGCCGACTCCAAAGCAGTGACTCTCGACCATATTGGAAGCTCTTCCGTAAAGATCAATGCGGCGGATACTTCTTCCAAGGACGCGTCCTTAGCGTCCCTCACGATCTCACCGGGTACTTTAAAACCTGCGTTCGCCGCGGATGTGACCGAGTATACCGCTGCAGTTCCCAGTGATGTGACATCCATCACGGTCAGTGCGCCGGCAAAGGACGGCGGCGCGAAGGTGGCTGTCAGCGGAAATGATGATCTCCAGGACGGAGAGAACACTATCACCTGTACCGTAACAGCGGAGGATGGGGAGACAACAAAGACCTACACCATTGTTGTCACAAAGTCTGACGACGCGGCAGCTTCCGCCGGTGAGACAGACTCGGATTCCGCAGAGACGAACGCAGGAGTCGTCGGTGAGGACGGCAACTGGACTGTTGCGGATACCTTTGATGATTCTGAACTTCCGTCTGGATTTACAGCGACGGAGATCGAGTATGAGGGCAGAACTGTAAAGGCAGCTACAGATGACTCTGGAATGACCTTGCTTTACATGACAGATGATTCCGGCAACGGGGACTTCTTTGTATACAACAGCGAGACCGGTGCTTTATCCGCTTATGTAGTCGTGAAGATGGCAGAGAAGACAGTCGTAGTGCTTCCGCCTGAGTGCATCCCGGAGGGAACAGCGCTCCCGGACGGTTTTGCTGAGTGCACCATCGATATTGGAGATCACACAGTCCACGGCTGGATCTGGAAAGACAGCGGAGATTCTGCACCGGAGTACTGTGTCGTTTACGGACGCAACGAGAATGGTGAGGAAGGTTTCTACCGATACGATCAGAAAGAGATGACACTTCAGCGTTATTTCCAGGATACGGACGCAGCGGATGCCCGAAGCAAGTACTTAAAGGTTGCTGAGGATTACAACAGTCTGCTTAAGGATTACGAGATCCGCGGAATGTTCGTGATCGGACTTTTTGCACTCAGTATTCTCTTAGTGATCATCATTATCGTTCTCTTACTCAGAAAGCCGAAGGCACCGAAGAATCCGGACCGTGACGGATATGATGACGATTACGGTGACTACGAGGGTGGACGGAAAAACAGAAAGTCTGAGCCGAAAAAGGCTCAGAAGACTGGAAAGTCCGCGAAAGCGCCGGAGAGAAGAACTGCGTCCAGACCGGCTGCCCGCCGGGAAGAACTTTTCGATGAGGAAGAGGAAGAAATCCAGATCCCGCGAAGAAGACCGGAGGCAGCCGAGACATGCCGGCCGGCAGCGAAGAGACGGGAAGCTGTGAGGACAGAGAATGTTCCAGAGAGAACAGACACTCCGGAGAGACCGGTGAGAAAGAATGTGGCGGATATGGAAAAAGATCTGTCAAAGAACCTCGCGAAGGAGGCCGCGAAGGCAGCGCCGAAAGCGGCACCGGCTGAGAAGAGGAACGAGGATGACGATGACTTCGAGTTTATCGATCTGGATCTGTAAAAGAGTATAATAAAAATGCCGTGAGAGGTAAAAGCAATCTTCTCACGGCATTTTTCGGTTGTCGCGTACTCGAAACAAACTATTGGCAACAATTTTTCGGCGGCATCAGAACGGTATATCAGATCGATTTAAAAAGAAAAATTTGGATGAAAAAGAAAAAGGTCTGATTTCTGCTGAAACTCAGACCTTTTCTCTCATACGGAGCAAATTTGTAATTACCGGTTCATCTCACTGACAGGTCCTGTGGAATGATGCTCATGGATGATCCGGTCGATTTCCTTGAAGTCAGAGGACGGGAGGTCGCCCGGAACGGTGTTCTTGACGCTGGATGTGGCGTTTCCGAACTGCATGGCCTTTTCCGGATCTCCATATTTTAAGAGACCGAAGAGAACACCGGCGACATAGGCATCACCGGAACCGATGCGGTCGATCACATCGATATCGTTGTACGGCGCTTCCGTGTAAAATTTATCGGAGCGGGCATCGTAGACGATGGAGGTGAAGTTGTGTTTTCTTGGACTGATGACCGTGCGCTGGGTGGTGGCAACGATCTTTACGCCGTAATCAGTGGCATAGCTCTTCATGATATCCTTCAGGTCACCGGTCTTCTTGAACATGCGGCGGCTTGTCTCCTCAGATACGAAGAGAACATCGACTAACGGAAGGATCTCCTCGATGGTTTTTCTCGCTTCCTCCTCACCCCATAAGTTCGCACGGTAGTTTACGTCGAAGGAGATCGTAGCTCCGGCAGATTTGAACCTTCGGATCAGCTCCACAGCGACATTCTGCATGTTCTGGCAGAGAGCCAGAGAGATTCCGCTTGTGTGGAACATTCTCGCGGAGTGGTAGATGTCCTCCGGGATTTCGCTCATCTTGATCCTTGTGACGGAAGCCTGGTGGCGGTCATACACGATCGTAGGCTTTCTCGGAGCGGCGCCCATCTCGTAGTAGTAGAGACCGAGTCTTGCGTCCGGCGTATCATCGTAGACCAGATAGTCATCGGATACTCCGACAAAACGGATCCTGTTCTTGATAAAAGTTCCGAGCTCATTCTGCGGAAGCTTGGAAACGATACCGGTACGAAGTCCCAAAAGGGCAACGCCGGAAGCAACGTTGAGTTCTGCTCCGCCGGCACGTTTTTCAAAAATATCGCCATCGACGATGCGGGCATGACGCGGCGGGGAGAGACGCAGCATAATCTCGCCAAATGTGATCAGATCGAAAGAATTCTTATCCATATCATTTCCTCCGGGTTCTATATGTTTTGTGAAATTTTTAGCATACTATATTCACAGTATAATCCCAGAAACGGAATTCGTCAAAGGATTTTCAGTGTTTTTTGCCTATAATTTTCAAGAAAACTGAAAGAACCGACCGGAATGCAGATGCAGGAATCAATTTGATGGAAACATGAGAAAAACATGTGAAATTTCCCCTTTAATTCTTCGGAAAAGTGTGATAGTATTAAATATTATATATAACAGTTCGATATCTGGTCCTGCTGGAAAATGGCAGGAGTTAAAATAATAGAAGAAAGATGTACGGGCATGTTATTGAAAAACGAAATGGAGGAATTGATATGGCTGAGAATATGACACCGGCTGAGGAAACAAAAGAAGTAGTTTCCAAAAACTTTATCGAGCAGGAAATCGATAAAGATCTTGCGGAAGGAGTATATGACCATGTCCAGACCCGGTTTCCACCGGAGCCAAACGGCTACCTTCATATCGGACATGCAAAATCGATCATCTTGAACTCCGGTCTCGCAAAAGAGTACGGCGGAAAGTTCAATCTTCGTTTTGATGATACGAACCCGACGAAGGAGAAGACGGAGTTCGTGCACTCCATCACGGAGGATGTAAAGTGGCTCGGAGCTGACTTTGAGGACAGACTGTTCTTTGCTTCCGACTACTTCGATACGATGTACGAGTGCGCTGTAAAGTTAATTAAAAAGGGAAAAGCTTTCGTCTGTGATCTCTCTGCTGATCAGATCAAGGAATACCGTGGTGACTTCACAACACCTGGTAAGAACAGCCCGTACCGTGACCGTTCTGTCGAGGAAAACCTCCAGTTATTTGAGAACATGAAGAACGGCATGTACAAGGACGGAGAGAAGGTTCTCCGCGCGAAGATCGATATGGCATCTCCGAATATCAACATGCGTGATCCGGTTATCTACCGTGTTGCTCACATGACACACCACAATACCGGTGACAAGTGGTGCATCTACCCGATGTACGACTTCGCTCATCCGATCGAGGATGCGGTTGAGCGCATTACCCATTCGATCTGTACACTGGAGTTTGAGGATCACAGACCGCTCTACGACTGGGTCGTAAGAGAGTGCGAGTTCGAGAACCCGCCGCGCCAGATCGAGTTTGCGAAGATGTACCTGACAAACGTGGTAACGGGTAAGCGTTATATTAAGAAGCTCGTTGAGGATGGAATCGTAGACGGCTGGGATGACCCGCGTCTTGTAACGATCGCAGCCCTCAGAAGAAGAGGATACACACCGGAAGCTCTGAGAATGTTCGTAGAACTCGTGGGCGTTTCCAAGGCAAACAGCTCCGTAGACTACGCGATGCTGGAGTACTGTATCCGTGAGGATCTGAAGTTAAAACGTCCGAGAATGATGGCTGTCCTTGATCCGGTAAAGCTGATCATTGACAACTATCCGGAAGGACAGACAGAGATGTTGAGCATCCCGAATAACCTTGAGAATCCGGAGATGGGCGAGCGTGAGGTTCCGTTCTCCAGAGAACTCTATATCGAGCGTGAGGACTTCATGGAGAATCCGCCGAAGAAGTATTTCCGCCTCTTCCCGGGCAACGAAGTACGTCTCATGGGCGCATACTTCGTGACATGTACAGGCTTCGAGAAGGACGAGAACGGAAATGTGACAGAGATCCACTGCACATACGATCCGGAGACAAAGAGCGGTTCCGGCTTTACCGGCAGAAAGGTAAAAGGAACGATCCACTGGGTATCCGCTCCGACAGCCGGAAAAGTAGAGTGCCGTCTCTACGAGAATATCGTTGATGAGGAAAAAGGCAAGCTGAACGCTGACGGAACCTTGAACTTAAATCCGAACTCCAAGACAATCACAACTGCCTATGTAGAGCCAAAACTCATGGCAGCTAAGCCATACGACAGCTTCCAGTTCATGAGAAACGGTTACTACTGCGTAGACTGCAAGGACAGCAAGGAAGGACAGCCGGTATACAACCGTATCGTTTCCTTAAAGAGCTCCTTCAAGCTTCCGAAATAAAGATTTATGGAATTGATCGTACCGTTAAACGTACAGGGGGGGAGACCCTTGTACGAACAGATCTATCAGTATATCAAAGATGAGATCCGAAAGGGCAATATCAGGCCGGAAAAGCAGCTCCCTTCATCCAGGGAGCTTGCGAAGAGCCTGAAGGTCAGCCGGAGCACAACGCAGCTCGCCTACGAGCAGCTGGTGTCCGAGGGCTACCTTGAGGCGGTTCCGAGAAAAGGCTATTTTGCGGCGTCACTGGACGGAATCTTTCCGCCGGTGGCGCAGTCTGTTGCTGCCCGGCCGGATCAGAAAAAAGAGCTGTCTTTGGGCATGGAAAAGGAAAGTGTCCGGGGGCAGCTTTTTCGTGAAAAATTTGAAGTCGATTTTTCTCCCAGAGGCATCGATCTGGAAGGATTTCCCTATGCGACCTGGAGAAAGATCAGCCGCTCGGTCTTAAAAGAAGAGGACCGGGAGCTGTTTTTGAAGGGAGAGCCCCAGGGAGATCTGATCCTCAGGGAGGCGATCCGGGAGTATCTCCATGCAGCCCGCGGCGTAAACTGCGATGTTTCCCAGATCATCATTGGCGCGGGAAACGAATATCTTCTGATGCTGCTTTCCCAGATCATCGGAAGGGACGCGGTGATCGCCATGGAGAATCCCACCTACCGCCAGGCATACCGGGTGCTATCCGGTGTGGGACATAAGGTACTGCCGGTGGGGATCGATAAGAATGGATTCTGCGTGAAGGAACTTGAGGGGCAGGATGTACAGGCAGCCTATGTGATGCCGTCCCACCAGTTCCCGACAGGAACCGTAATGCCGGTGAGAAGAAGACAGGAGCTCCTTTTCTGGGCGGGAGAGCAGCCCGGAAGATACCTGATCGAGGATGACTATGACAGTGAATTCCGTTACAAGGGAAAACCGATCCCGGCACTTCAGGGGATGGACCAGAACGGATGTGTCATTTACATGGGAACATTCTCGAAGGCCATTGCTCCGGCAATCCGTGTGGGATATATGGTGCTGCCGGAGGCGCTGCTGTCGGTATACCTGGCGAAAGGAAGATTTTATTCCTCCACCGTGTCCAGGGTCGACCAGAGGATCCTGGCGAAATTTATTTCCGGCGGATATTTTGAGCGCCATCTGAACAGGATGCGCGAGATCTATAAGGGAAAACATGACGTGCTTTTAGGGGAATTAAAGCCGCTGGAAAAGCGGTTTGAGATCACAGGAGAATTCGCGGGACTTCATGTGCTCTTAAAAGACAGGAAGAAGGAGCCGGAACAGCAGCTTTTAGAAAAAGCAGCAGAAAAAAAGGTCCGCGTCTACGGACTTTCCGGGTTCTATATGGAGAGAGCGCAGGCGAAGGAGATGAGTACGATCGTTCTCGGATATGCAGGACTCACGGAGGAGGAAATCCGAAAAGGAGTAGACCTTTTACGGAAAGCTCTTGAGTAAAGAATAAGCGGATTGGATAGAAGAAAGCTGGTATGCAAAGACGCGCGCCAGCTTTTTTCGGACTTAAGTCAAGATTAGGTTTTACAGACAGCTGCACTGGGGAGAGATTGGGACAGGGCATATGCTTGTGACCAGGCGTGCATGGGAACAAAGCGCAAAAAAACGGGATACGCATCCGAAAATGCGTATCCCAAGGATTGATTCCGTTTACTGGAACACATCATGCTTCTCATATCCGAGATCAGCGGAGAGGGATGATGCGTAGAACTGTACGAGATCTTTCTGGGTGTCAAGAAACTCCGGAGTATCGACCCGGATCTCCGGGGCGATGATTCCAATGGAACCGGCGAGTTCACCGTCGGAGTTGAAGACCGGTGCCCCGATTCCAAGGGCGTCGGTGACATACTCTCCGTGAGTGATGGCGTAGCCATCCTGGCGGATCTTTTTTAATTCCTCGCGCAGGTCATCCGGGCGGACATGAGGGAAAGCCTGATCGTGGAGAATAATGTTTTTGAAGTATTCGTCGATGAAGGCCGGTGTCTGCCATGCGAGGAGGACCTTGCGGATCGCGCCGCAGTGCATATACATCTCATATCCGAACTCTTCAACAACTTTTAAGTGGCTCGGACCATCTACCTTTTCAATCACAAGTCCCTTATTTCCCACTGGAATTACGAGGTATGCGTCTTCTTTTGTCTGTTTTGCCAGCTGTGCCAGGATACCGTGGGCGGCATCCTGGAGACGGATCCCTCTTGCAGCGGCTTTTCCCAGAGGAATCAGCGCCGGGCCAAGACGGTAGGTGTGGGATCTGTCGTCGCGGATCACATATTTCTTCTCACAGAATGTCTGCAGAATCCGGTGAACCGTGCTCGGGGGCAGATCCATCGCCTCCGCCAGTTCCGCGATTGAGAAATTGCGGTTTTTTTCTTTCAGGACTTCCAATAGCTCCATGGAGCGGAGAAGACTTTGTATCATTCGGTTTTTCCTTCCTCCGTATCGTCCTCAACTACAACGGAGGATGTTTTTTCTTCCGGTACGTTTTCCTCTTTTGCAGAGTCTTTTTCGTCTGTGGGTTCCGGACATGCCGTCTCTTCGGAATCTTTAGTCTCTTCTTTTTTTACGGAATCATCCGCAGCGTTTGTGTCTTTTCCGGAATTGATTGTAATATAAGTTCTCTCTGGAGCAGGTTCCGTCTTTTCTTCTGTTTCCTCAGAAGGGGTCTCCTCTTCCTCGTATTCATGAAAATCCTGGTCCAGCTCATCGTTGAAGGATTTTAATTTCAGATAGTAGGAGATACCGGCCGCAACTGCGCCGCCGAGCATCGCGCCAAATGCGATAAGAAGGCCTGATTTCTTTTTTGACATGGTTTATTCTCCTTTCCGCTGCATTACGCGGTTCCGAAAATCTGAGGATTCCGCCTGCAGCCGCCAGTCTGCTATTTATAATCATAATCGAATTCCAGGGAAAATGAAAGACATAATTATGAAAAAAGTTAAAAAAATGTATAAATTATTCAAGTAAATTGCCGGATTTCACCAGAAAACGGGAACTAGACAGCACAGCGGCATGCAGACCCGCAGAGAGGTTCACAAATTTTTTATAAAATAATTAGCACTCGTGACTTGACAGTGCTAACAACATGTGCTATAACATGACTTGTGACGAGGGGTCAGGGAAAAGACCTGAGTCAGACTGAAGAAGATAAAAATGAAAAAGAATTGTGACTGAAATTACAGGATAGTCGCAAGAGCTTGTAAAATGACAAGGAGGAGTCAGTAATGAAATTAGTACCATTATTTGACAGAGTTGTTTTAAAACAGTTAGTTGCAGAAGAGACCACAAAATCCGGTATCGTTCTTCCGGGTCAGGCAAAGGAAAAACCGCAGCAGGCAGAAGTGATCGCTGTTGGTCCTGGTGGAGTTGTTGACGGCAAAGAGATCAAGATGCAGGTAAAACCGGGCGATAAGGTAATCTACTCCAAGTACTCCGGAACAGAAGTAAAGGTAGAGGAAGAGGATTATATCATCGTTAAGCAGAATGATATCCTTGCAGTGATCGAATAATCGGAGAAATTATATCCGGGACCGCGTGTGCGAAGCGCTCAGGGCGGTCTGAAATTCAGAATTCAGAACGAAGTAACCGGAAAATGGTTACAGGAAATCTTGATTGGAGGAATTTTAACATGGCTAAGGAAATTAAATATGGCGTTGAAGCCAGAAAAGCTCTTGAAGCTGGTGTAAATAAACTTGCTGATACTGTCCGCGTAACGATCGGACCGAAAGGAAGAAACGTTGTTCTCGATAAATCCTTCGGCGCTCCGCTGATCACAAACGATGGTGTTACCATCGCGAAAGAGATCGAGTTAGAAGACCCGTTTGAGAACATGGGCGCACAGCTCTTAAAAGAGGTTGCCACAAAGACAAACGATGTTGCCGGTGATGGTACAACAACAGCTACCGTTCTCGCACAGGCGATGGTAAACGAAGGTATGAAGAACCTGGCTGCAGGCGCTAACCCGATCGTATTAAGAAAGGGTATGAAGAAAGCCACAGACGAGGCTGTCAAAGCAATCGCAGAGATGAGCGAGCCGATCAGCAGCAAAGACCAGATCGCAAGAGTTGCAGCAATCTCTGCAGCAAGCGATGAGGTCGGTGAGATGGTTGCAGACGCAATGGAGAAGGTTACAAACGACGGCGTTATCACCATCGAAGAGTCCAAGACAATGAAGACAGAGCTTGACCTTGTAGAAGGTATGCAGTTCGACCGTGGATACATTTCCGCATATATGTGCACAGATATGGAGAAGATGGAGGCAACTCTTGACGATCCGTATATCCTGATCACAGACAAGAAGATCGCTAACATCAACGATATCCTTCCGCTCCTTGAGCAGATCGTAAAGACAGGCGCAAAGCTTCTTATCATCGCTGAAGATATCGAGGGTGAGGCTCTCACAACTCTTATCGTCAACAAGTTAAGAGGTACATTCAGCGTTGTAGGTGTTAAGGCACCGGGCTACGGCGACAGAAGAAAAGAGATGTTAAAGGATATCGCGATCTTAACAGGCGGTACTGTGATCTCCGATGAGCTTGGTCTTGACCTCAAGGATGCTACAATGGAGCAGCTTGGCCGTGCAAAATCCGTTAAGGTTCAGAAAGAGAACACCATCATCGTTGACGGTCTCGGCGACAAGAAAGAGATCGCTGACAGAGTTGCCCAGATCAAGGGCCAGATCGAAGAGACAAAGTCCGATTTCGACAGAGAGAAACTTCAGGAGAGACTTGCGAAACTCGCTGGCGGCGTTGCAGTTATCCGCGTAGGTGCTGCTACTGAAACAGAGATGAAGGAAGCAAAGCTCCGTATGGAAGATGCTCTTGCAGCTACGAAGGCAGCTGTCGAGGAAGGTATCATCGCAGGCGGCGGTTCTGCTTATGTTCACGCAGCAGAGAAGGTTGCAGCCGTTGTAAATGAGATGGAAGGCGACGAGAAGACAGGCGGAAAGATCATCTTAAAGGCTCTTGAAGCTCCGTTATTCCATATCGTATCCAACGCAGGCCTTGAGGGCGCTGTGATCGTTAACAAAGTTAAAGAGCTCTCGGTTGGCCAGGGCTTCGATGCTTACAATGAGATTTTTGTTGATATGATCAAAGCGGGTATCCTTGATCCGGCTAAGGTTACAAGAAGTGCATTACAGAACGCAACAAGCGTTGCTTCCACACTTCTTACAACAGAGTCTGTTGTTGCAAACATCAAAGAAGAGACTCCGGCAATGCCGGCAGGTGCAGGCGGAATGGGCGGAATGATGTAATCCATCTCCGAAACTGCAAAATTTTAGGAAAATTAATAAAGCCATCGGCGGTTCTGTGAGCCGTCGGTGGCCTTTTTCATGTAACAGGAAATTCCCTGTCATATAAAAATACGAACAGTTCAGGGCATTTTTGAGAGCCTGCTGTTCTGGTATTCCCCGGACCAGGTTACATCCCGGTCGAACCAGGAGAGAGGCGGGAATTCTCTGGCATCCTCCTCGCAGGTAAACTCGATCTCCGCAAGCATGAGACCGGCGAATTTTCCCTCGAAGACATCGAATTCCACAGTGAGATCCTCACGACCCGGAACCGGGATCAGGTAGCGCTTTTTTGTGAGAATATTTCCGTCAGCTTTTGTGAGAAGATGGGTGTAGGCTTCTTTTGTCAGTGGGAGATTATATTCCTCTCTGGCGAGAAGTCCTTTGGATTTGTAGGTGAGGTAGCAGGTATCATCCTCCTTACGTACCCGGATTACCGGCTCTGTGCAGAGGTAGGCCTGTTCGATTTCATGACAGGGGAAAGACTCATAGTTTTCAGGCGGGGTCATGACAAGAAATTTGCGTTCGATTTCCATAATTATGTCCTTTCTGGATTTTCGGCTGCTGCCTGCGCAAGGCGGGAACAGTAACATATTGTAATAAATCATACCATATTGCAAGGAAAAAGTAAGGTCTTTTATTTGCAAATATGGTACAATCATTGTAAGAAAAGTTGCTGTTTATGAATGAAAAATCCCCGAACAGCAACAGGAAAAAGAAAAATATCTGGCAACTGGTCATACTTTGATGATGAAAACAGAAGGAGGAACAGCGTATGTGGACAAGGGCAGAATTAAAAGACAGAGCGAAAATGTGTCTGAGCCGTTATTACTGGGCGGCGTTTCTTGTGAGCCTGATCTTTGCGATCCTCAGTGGATTTGGCGGATCGAACGCGAATACCCAGAGGATTACAAGTTATCTGGAGCAGAATGAATCAGGAAACAGTCAGACCGATCAGAGTAGTCTCATCCCTGGCGAACTGGGAGGAGATGGAAGTCTTAGCGGAAATACTGGGAGTGGTCTTGCCAGCGGGATCGAGCTTGTCCCGGGACTTGGTGATGCCTACGGACCGGGAGCCGGAAATGCCGGATCTATGGTTGCGAGCAACCTGTTTTACCGGCTTTTTGCGGGGGCTGTGATCGTTATTGTGATCATTTCCGTCGTGATCGGAATTTTTGTACAGCCATTGTTTGAGATCGGACGAAACAGATTTTATATGGAGAGCCGCGTGACGGGACAGTCGGCGGGCATTGGAAAACTTTTCTGGGGATTTTCCAACGGATATTTAAAGCTTGTGGGGACCCAGTTCCTTCGGGGACTGATCACAGAGAGTGTTGTGATCCTGGCCAGTCTGTTGGGATTTCTTGTGATCTTGTTTAATGGTGTTGAATGGATCGGTAGTGTATTTTGGGCAGTAATGATATGCGCTACGATAGGAGCTTTTGTTTCTGTTTATTTCCAGTACTGCTATCTGATGGTTCCATATATTCTTGCTGAAAACCCGGATATGAAGACGATGGAAGTTTTAAGACTCTCGAAAGAGATGATGGATGGACAGAAATGGAACGCCTTTGTACTCGGCCTTTCCTTCCTGGGATGGCAGCTTTTAGGAACCCTGCTCTGCGGTATCGGAACCTTCTTCGTTCAGCCATATGTGGATGCAACCTTTGCGGAGCTTTACGCAGTGCTTCGCGGACCATATTCGGGACGCCTGAATGGATTCGGAGGGGAACCGTTTGTACAGAATAACGCGCGTTACGGTGGTCAGTATGTGGAGCCGGACAGTGTGAGAGATGTCGGTGAAAGTGGAAATTACGGTGGTTATGGTTTCTATGGAAATGGAAATGGACAGAACCAGAACAGCGCTCCGGACAGCTGGAGTGATGTGCCGAAGGAGACATATAAGTACAACGGACCGGAGCAGACCATCAATCCGTCTGTTTCAGGGCAGGCCGCTGCAAATGACCGCGGAACGGATGTGAAAAAATCGGAAGGTGGACCGGGACGCGGATATTATCTGAATGGAAAATTTTATTCGTATACGGATGATGAGAAAAGCGAGCAGTAACCTCTGGAAAACTTCCGGAGGCAGATTGGCAAAGAAAGGTGAGAAGTTTTAAATGGCAAAAGTATACGCGTTTGTGGCAGACGGCATGGAAGAGGTAGAGTGCCTGGCTGTGTGTGATTGCTTGAGAAGAGCAAAGGTGGATGTGAAGCTTGTATCCATCATGGGAAGAAAGATGGTGACAGGTTCCCATGGATTTAAGATCGAGGCGGACAGCCTGTTCGAGGAAATCACGGACGATGCTGACGTATTGTTCCTTCCGGGCGGACTTGCCGGAACGAACAATCTGAAGGCGCATGAGGGACTTGCAGAGATGTTAAAAGCCCATGCGACAGCAGGAAAACGCCTGGCTGCGATCTGCGCGGCACCGAGTATCTTAGGGGAGCTTGGCCTCGTGAAAGGCCACCGCGCCACATGCTATCCGGGCTTTGAGACGAAGATGGAGGGCGCGGACTGCAGAGGTGACGGCATCATCACAGACCGCCTGATCAGCACCGGGCGCGGTATGGGCTGGGCAATCGACCTTGGTTTAGAGCTTATCAAACTCCTGGTCAGCGAAGAAGAGGCTGAAAGGATCAAGGTAGCGATCCAATACATAAAATAGCCGTATGTTTGTGTAAATACAGGTATTCATCAGAAAGTTTTGGAATGCCCGGTGCACCAGGGCATTCCTTTTTGGCGCGGCAGGCCGCTGAAAGAATGTCAGGAACAGCAGATACGGCAGTCTGCGCCTGGAAAAAATTAAGGAAAACCGTAAAACCCCTGTGTTTTTCTGGAATTTTTACAATTTAGGTCTGGTCTTTTCAAACGTCTTATGTTATAATTCCAAGCGGTGCTATGTGCGCGTGACGGAGAAGTGATGCCTGCGGGCGGATTTTTCGCTGAGCGGCGGTCATAATGCCGGAAAACGTGTAACGCCAAAAAGCGGCAGTTACGAGATTATACGGGCGGGAAATTTCTATTCCCCGCTATCGATATATTTAAGGAGGAACTCATAAAATGAGCGTACAGGTGGAGAATTTAGAGAAGAATACGGCAAAACTTACAATTGAAGTGCCGGCAGAAAAGTTTGAGGAGGCTGTACAGCACTCCTATAATAAGAATAAGGGTAAATTCAATATCCCGGGCTTCAGAAAAGGAAAAGCTCCGTTCAACATGATCAAAAAAATGTACGGCGTTGGCGTATTCTACGAGGATGCTGTTGATGAAGTGATCGACGCAAGCTATCCGGACGCTGCAAAAGAGAGCGGTCTTGAGATCGTTTCCCGTCCGTCTATTTCCATTGAGGAGATCGAGGAAGGCAAAGCTTTCGTTTACACAGCAGTTGTAGCTGTTAAGCCGGAAGTTACTCTTGGCGAGTACAAGGGCGTAGAAGTCCAGAAGACAAAATCTGAGGTTACAGAGGAAGATATCGAGACAGAGATCAAGCGCGCAAGAGAGAAAAACTCCCGCCTTATCACTGTTGAGGACAGAGGTATCGAGGATGGAGATCAGGTAACGATCGACTTCGACGGTTCCGTAGACGGAAAGAGATTCGAGGGCGGCAAGGCTGAGGACTATCCGCTTACGATCGGTTCCCATACATTCATCGACAACTTTGAGGAGCAGCTCATCGGCAAGAAGACCGGCGAAGAGTGCGAAGTAAACGTAACATTCCCGGCTGAGTACCATGTAGAAGAGTTAAAGAACAAACCGGCTGTATTCAAAGTAAAAGTAAAAGAGATCCAGAGAAAAGAGCTTCCGGAAGCAAACGATGAGTTCGCAAGCGAAGTATCTGATTTCGATACAATGGAAGAGTACAAGAAGGACCTTACAGAGAAGTTACAGGCTGAGAAGGTAGAAGCAGCTAAGACAGCAGACGAGGATAAGGTTGTTGCAAAAGTTATCGAGAACGCAACAATGGAAATCCCGGATCAGATGGTCGAGGAGCAGGTTAACGGTATGGTCAACGACTATGCGCGCAGACTTGAGAGCCAGGGTATCTCCTTCAAGCAGTATGTTGAGATCACAGGCATGACAGCTGAGAAGATCGGCGAGCAGATGAAGCCGCAGGCGATCAAGAGAATCCAGACAAGACTTGTTCTCGAGGCAGTTGTAAAGGCTGAGAACATCCAGGCTGACGATGTTGCAGTTGAGGAGCAGTTCGACAAGATGGCTGCAGACTTCAAGATGGATAAAGAACAGATCAAGGGTATGTTCGGTGAAGAGCAGATGGCACAGTTAAAAGAAGACCTTGCTGTACAGAAAGCGATCGACTTCCTTGTAGCTGAGGCAAAGTTCGTTGACTAAGTAAAGCAACATACTTTACGACTAATCTGCACGGAAAACATGGTGGGGAACGGTCCGACAGTGGATCAGAAACCACATACAGAGGGGGTTGCTGCGGAGAGTTTTTCTGCGGCAATCCCTCATCGGTTATACAGGGATAGTTCCAAAATATGTGAAAAAAGGTGGATTTCTGCCGGGCCGGTCCCAGACACAGGCGACAGATTCACCGGAAAAGTTACTGTTCACGCCTTGCGCAAACAGTAACTGATTTTGCCGATGCTTCGCATTCCGAATCGGCAAAATCCACTACCGCCACTGTATTGTACGGAATTTTTAGTTCAGAAAATTCCTACCCGTGTACAGTAACCCGGAAAATGCATAAAAAGGAATACTTTGGTAACAGATATAAAAGAAAAGATGGAGGAAAAAATATGAGCTTAGTACCTTACGTGCTTGAATCTACAAGCAGAGGAGAGCGTTCCTACGATATCTATTCCAGATTATTAAAAGACCGTATCATTTTCCTAGGAGAGGAAGTAAACGATGTGACAGCAAGCCTTGTTGTTGCACAGCTTCTTTTCCTGGAGTCCGAGGATCCGAATAAGGACATCAACCTTTACATCAACAGCCCGGGTGGTTCCGTAACTGCCGGTATGGCGATCTATGATACGATGAATTACATTAAATGTGACGTGTGCACCACCTGTATCGGTATGGCTGCAAGTATGGGCGCGTTCCTTCTCTCCAGCGGCGCGAAGGGCAAACGCTTCGCACTTCCGAATGCTGAGGTCATGATCCATCAGCCGTCCGGTGGAGCCCAGGGACAGGCGACAGAGATCAAGATCGTCGCAGAGCAGATCTTAAAGACAAAAGAGAAGCTCAACAAGATCCTGGCTGCAAACACAGGTCAGCCACTTGACGTGATTGCCCGCGACACAGAGAGAGACAACTACATGACAGCCGAGGAAGCTGCCGCATACGGTCTGATCGACCGCGTGATCTCCGGCCACTAGGACCGGACGGCGCGAAGGCGGAAAACAGTGCCGGAGCGCAGCGAGACATAAAGAATTTAGAATTGAGGTGCGAACATGCCAGTAAGACCAGAGGAAAAGATCAGATGTTCCTTCTGCGGAAAGAATCAGGATCAGGTCAGAAAAATGATCGCCGGTACCAACGGCGTCTATATCTGTGACGAGTGTATCGAACTCTGCAGTGAGATCCTTGAGGAAGAACTCGGAAACGAGGAGGAGAGACCGGATTTCTCCGGAATCAACCTCTTAAAACCGAAGGAGATCAAAGAATTTCTGGACGACTATGTGATCGGACAGGATGAGGCGAAGAAAGTTCTTTCCGTGGCTGTTTACAATCATTATAAGAGAATCACATCGAAGATGGAAAGTGATGTTGATCTTCAGAAGAGCAACATCCTGATGCTCGGTCCGACCGGCTCCGGCAAGACTTATCTTGCGCAGACACTTGCGAAGCTTTTAGGTGTTCCGTTTGCAATCGCAGATGCAACGACGCTGACTGAGGCCGGTTATGTCGGCGAGGACGTGGAGAACATCCTCTTAAAATTGATCCAGGCAGCAGATAATGATGTGAGCCGTGCGGAGTACGGTATTATTTACATCGATGAGATCGATAAGATCACAAAAAAATCCGAGAATGTGTCCATTACCCGTGATGTTTCCGGCGAGGGCGTCCAGCAGGCGCTGTTAAAGATTCTGGAAGGTACTGTTGCAAGCGTTCCGCCTCAGGGCGGCAGAAAGCATCCGCAGCAGGAGCTGATCCAGATCGATACGACAAACATCCTGTTCATCTGCGGAGGTGCTTTCGACGGTCTGGAGCGGATCATCGAATCCAGACTGGAGACAAGTTCCATCGGTTTCGGCGCGAAGATCGTGGATAAGAAAAATACGGATATCAGCAAGCTGTTAAAGCAGGCGATGCCGCAGGATCTCACGAAATTCGGCCTGATCCCGGAGTTTGTGGGAAGAGTTCCGGTTATGGTATCCTTAGACCTTCTGGATGAGGATGCCCTTGTGCGGATCCTCACAGAGCCGAAGAATGCCCTCGTAAAGCAGTACCAGAAGTTATTCGAGCTGGATGATGTGAAGCTGGAGTTTACTCCGGATGCCGTCCACGAGATCGCCCATATGGCGGTTGAGAGAAAGACAGGCGCCAGAGGACTCCGCGCTATCATGGAATCCGTCATGATGGATACGATGTACGAGGTTCCGTCTGATTCCAACGTGGGAATCTGCACCGTGACGAAGGACGCGGTGGACGGAAAGGAAAAACCGGAAGTCGTTTACCGCGACGTGACGGTGCCGAAAAAAGCATTGGCCGGAAGATCCAGAAAAGAGAGTAACGGGGAGATCGCGTAACGGACGGCGTTCCCGTATGAGAAAAATTGTACCTGCAGGACCCGTATCCCGCAGATAAGAGGGGCTGCTGCGCACAGAAATGTCACGGCAGCCTTTTTACACAACAGAAATTTGCCCGTAACTGCTGACAGGCATCGGAAAGAAGCCGGGCAGTTGCGTTCATAGGAGAAATAATGGAAGATAAGAAAATTACGATGCCGGCGGTGGCACTCCGCGGACTCACGATCCTTCCGGGAATGGTACAGCATTTCGACATCAGCCGGGAAAAATCGATCCGCGCCATTGAGACAGCCATGATGGGAAACCAGAAGGTATATCTCGTGACCCAGCGTCATCCGGAGCAGGAAACACCTGCGGTCGCGGATCTGTACCAGATGGGAACGATCTCCCAGATCAAACAGCTCGTGAAAATGCCGGGCGGCATCATCCGTGTGATGGTGGAAGGCGAAAAGAGAGCGGCGCTTCTCACTCTGTTTGAGGAGGGACCGTATCTGGAAGCTGAGGTCGAGGAAGCGCCGATGCTGGAAGAACAGCTTACCGACACTGTGAAGGAAGCCATGAGCCGGATCGTTAAGGAAAAATTAGAGGAATTCGGAAACGCGAATCCGAAGGCTGTGAAAGATTTTATCGGAAGTCTTCTTGTGATCACGGATCTGGAGCAGCTTCTGACCCAGACAGCAAATGAATTTCCGTGGGATTTTGCTGTGAAGCAGGAGATGCTGGAGTGTGATTACTGGAGCCATCTGTATGACCGGATCGTGTACTACCTGATGCGGGAACTCGAGATCCTTATGATCAAGCGGGATTATCAGGGAAAAGTGAAGGAGCACATCGATAAGAACCAGAGGGATTATATTTTAAGGGAAGAATTAAAAGTGATCCGTGA
This sequence comes from Clostridium sp. AF28-12, assembly GCF_003435225.1. Lineage (NCBI taxonomy): Bacteria > Bacillati > Bacillota > Clostridia > Eubacteriales > Clostridiaceae > Clostridium > Clostridium sp. AF28-12. The sequence goes on from NZ_QWGJ01000004.1 coordinate 119,319, forward strand.
GGAACTGGGAGATGACAGCGGGACGGAAGATGCCGACGGATATATGGAACAGCTGGAAAAGCTGAACGCGGACAAGGAAACGAAGGAAAAGATCAAAAAAGAAATTCAGCGTTTCAAGGGTATGCCGGGAGGAAGTCAGGAGGCGAATGTTCTCCGTACCTATATCGAGACGGTGCTTGAGATGCCGTGGAAGAAGGTCTCAAGGGATAATCAGGATATCATTCACGCGAAAGAGATCCTGGAGGAGGATCATTATGGTCTGGAGAAGGTTAAGGACCGTGTACTGGAATTCCTTGCGGTCCGTGCCCTCACAAAGAAAGGCACAAGCCCGATCCTCTGCCTTGTGGGACCGCCCGGAACAGGTAAGACCTCCATCGCGAGATCGGTTGCCCGCGCCCTCGGAAAGAAGTATGTCCGGATCAGCCTTGGCGGCATTCACGACGAGGCGGAGATACGCGGACACAGAAAGACATACGTGGGAGCGATGCCGGGCCGTATCGCCGATGCAATGCGTCAGGCAGGCGTGTCAAACCCGTTAATGCTTTTAGATGAGATCGATAAGGTCTCTGCCGACTATCGGGGAGATGTCTCCTCAGCACTTTTGGAGGTCCTTGATGGGGAGCAGAACGTGAAGTTCCGCGACCACTATCTGGAGATCCCGCTGGATCTCTCAGGCGTTCTCTTTATCGCGACGGCAAATGATGCGTCGACGATCCCGAGACCGCTCCTTGATCGTATGGAGGTTATCGAGGTATCCAGCTATACAGAGAACGAGAAGTTCCATATCGCAAAGAAGTATCTCATTCCGAAACAGTTAGAGAGAAACGGCCTTACGGAGGAGATGCTTTCCTTCAGCGATAAGGCATTGGAGAAGATCATCCACAACTATACGAGAGAGGCCGGTGTGAGAAATCTGGAGCGCCGGATCGGTGAGATCTGCAGAAAAGCGGCGAGGGAGTTTCTGGAAAAGAAGAAAAAAACTGTGCATATCACAGAGGGAAATCTTCAGAAGTATCTCGGAAAAGAGAAGATCACCTTCGAAAATGCCAATGAGGAGGACGAGGTCGGAATCGTAAGAGGTCTTGCGTGGACAAGCGTCGGCGGCGACACACTTCAGATCGAAGTGAATGTAATGCCGGGTGATGGAAAGCTTCAGATGACAGGACAGATGGGTGATGTCATGAAGGAATCCGCGCAGATCGCGCTGACTTACGTTCGTTCCGTGGCAGACCGGTACGGTGTGGAGAGCAGGTATTTTAAGGAACATGACCTGCATTTACATATCCCGGAGGGTGCCGTGCCGAAAGATGGTCCGTCTGCGGGCATTACGATGGCAACAGCCATGCTCTCCGCGGTGACCGGAAAGAAGGTTTGCGCAAGCGTTGCCATGACCGGTGAGATCACATTGAGAGGCCGGGTACTGCCGATCGGCGGTTTAAAGGAAAAGACATTGGCAGCAAGAATGGCACATATGAAGAAGGTTCTCGTACCGGATAAGAACCGTCCGGATATGGCAGAGATCTCGAAGGAGATCACGAAAGGCATGGAGATCGTATTTGTGAAGACTATGGATGACGTAGTACGCGAGGCGTTCGTGTAATGCGAGGCTACAAAGGTTGGCGGCTTTCTGACAGGCCTTGCCTGTTAGAGGGCTGTTGACTCTGGTATGTAAAAACAATGGTAACGGTTCTGAGGGTCTGCGCATGTGCTGCGCCGACTGTAAGAAAGCATAGTTTGACAGGCAGAAATCCCAGCGACAAAGTCATTCTGAAATGGATTTTTGCGTGTGACAAGGAAAGTGCTGAAGTGTTACATACAAGGAGAAATATATGGTAATCAGAAATGTGGAACTTGAGACCGTCTGCGGTGTGACGAGCACACTGCCGGAGAACACGCTGCCGGAGTTCGCCTTCGCGGGAAAATCAAACGTGGGAAAATCTTCCCTGATCAACGCGCTCATGAACCGGAAAGCGTTGGCGAGAACGTCCTCCCAGCCGGGAAAGACCCAGACGATCAACTTTTATAATATCAACGGAGCTCTCTACTACGTGGATCTCCCCGGCTACGGTTACGCGAAGGTCCCGCAGTCTGAGAAGGTAAAATGGGGCAGGATGATCGAGAATTATCTCCACAAATCCCAGATGTTAAAGTGCGTTTTCCTTCTTGTGGACATCCGCCACGAGCCGTCCGCCAACGACAAGACCATGTACGACTGGGTCGTTTACAACGGATTCCGTCCGGTCATCATTGCCACAAAGCTTGACAAGATCAAGCGCAGCCAGATCCAGAAGCAGGTAAAACTCATCCGCACCGGTCTCGGCATGGAAAAACAGGATATCCTGATCCCGTTCTCCGCCGAGACAAAACAGGGAAGAGAGGACGTCTGGAACCTCATCGACAAGATGGCAGCAGGAGAAGATCTTCTGACTGCCGAGGAGGAGATCCAGGCGGAGAAAGCTGCGGAATGGGCGGCGAAGAAGGCGGCGAAAGAGGCGCAGCAGAACCTTTAAATTTTGGAAGTACTGAAAAACGGCATCTGCCGCAGAATTTTACTGCAGCAGGTGCCGTTTTGACGTACGTTCAGAAATTTGCCGACGGCAGACTTCAAAACGCATATTTTAACCTTTCATCAAGGTCTTCATCACATAAGCGTAGATATCCTGACTCCGCTCCTTCCAGTGGCTGGCCATAGTCTCAGCCTGATCCTTGTCGGGGACGGAGAGGTCGAAGCCGATGAGGACAGATTTGCCTTCCCGGACTTCACAGTGGACGATATAGTCCTGATTTGTGGATTTATAGAAATCGGAGATGACGCCGACCTCGTTTCTTAAGCGGAATTTGTTCTTCTTTAAGTAGCTGTCGATATCCTCGATGATTGCCGGGGAGATGTTGTTTCCGAAGAAGGAGAGAGTGTCATCGCCCTCTTTGGTGATCTCATAGCGGGAGGAGTTGTGGGTGGATTCCATCCGGATCAGCCCCGCTTCTTTCAGTTCGTTTAACGCCTGCTGGAGCGTAAAGTATGTCGTATATTCGTGATCCAGAAAGAAATCCGTGAGCTGGGAGTTTGTCAGCGGAAAATTGACGTGGTCCAGCATGTAGAGGATCATTAATTTGTAGAGCGTGATCGGATCAGATAACATACACGTAGGCTCCTTTGGCAAAAAATCGTTGGTAACGGTGAAAAACACAGTTACACGGAATGCGGTGATCAGGCGGAACCGGTCTTACAGGCAGAACACGGGAAGTTCCTTATAATCACTGCGAATACATCTATTTTACAGGTTTCCACAGCGGTATTCAAGCCCTTTTTCTTCCATCATATGAAAAAGGTCGAAATTTGTAGTGAATTTGATCAGGAAATGTGCTATGATGATACCACGTAATAAATCAGCAGGTCTGAGCATGTGTCTGCGATGACCATAAGAAAGTACAGGCCGGCAGCTGGTTCTGACGATGCGGAATCGGAAGTGTTGGCGGAACCTGCAGCCTTCGTACGTAATCGGATTATAAATATAAGGTGAAAACATATGAGAGAACGGATCATGCGCCTTTCCAGAGGAATCGTGGACGCGGAGATGCCGAAGCTGTTTCTGGATCCTGTGAAGATCGAGGAGACTCTGGGGAGCGATACGGTTTATAAAAGAGAGCTATACTTAGCAAGTGAGAACAATTTATATATCAAAGGCCTTGCCTACTCAAGCCACAGCCGCGTGAAGATCTTAAAGAACGCATTCGGGGGCTTAAGAAACCATATTGTCTACGAAGTCGACACCTCCTGGTGCGAGAACGGAGACCTGATCAAGGGAAACTTCACGCTTGTCACAAACAGCGGAGAACTGGAGGTTCCTTTTCTTTTTCGCGTGGAAATGATCGAGTCTGTCCGTGTCCTGTCCACATTAAAATCTATGGATGATTTTGTGGAGCTGGCGAAAAAGGATATGGAACTGGCGCTGCGCCTCATGGAGTACCGGGATTTTACGGAAGCGCCGCTGTTTAAGGATCTGCGGATCCGCACGATCTATGAAGGCTTAAGGGGACACGGAAACCGCCAGAATGCCCTGGAGGAATTCTTTCTGGCGACGGGAGTGAAGGAACCCATCGAGCTGACCTTATCTACGGCAAAGAAGGTCTATGACAAGCCGAAGGATATCGTGAATGACAAGGTCGTCCTGCGGAAAAATACCTGGGGCTATCTCTATATGGAAGTCCGTGCTGACGGCGATTTCATTGAGATCCCGAAGAAGGTCATCACTCAGGCGGATTTTGAAGAGGACCGTCTGGATCTGCGATTCAGGATCCACCCGGAGAGAATGCACAAGGGAAAGAACCTCGGCGCGATCCGCCTTCTTACCGTCCACGGTGACACCGTGATCCGGATCGAGGCTATGGGAGAGGAGCCGGATAGAAAGCGCGCTGAGGGCGAGATCAGCAAAGCCGGTGTCTGCCGGTACATGAAACTCCGTGAGGCCTACGAGAGCGGTCTCTACGAGAAAAAAGCTGTCCTCGGAAAGATCCAGAACGAGCTGGATGCCATCCGCGGCGCAAACGGCGGTTCTGTGATCCTGTCCCTCCTGCAGGCGGAGACTTATCTGGACGCGGAGAGACCGGATCAGGCGGCTTTATGTCTGGACGATGCGTGGGATACCGTTTCTGCCCTCAGAGACCGGATCGGAACACTCTACTGTTATTACCAGTACCTGCAGTACCGCCTGGAACCGGACGAGGAGAAGAAGGACGCTGTGGTCCGCCTGTTCAGGAAAAAGCTGGAGGACGTCAACGGCCGGTTCTACCTGCAGCTTTTGCAGTTAAAGATGCTGCCGGAGATGTACGAGGAGGAGGAAGCCCTCGCGGAGAGCTTTAAGATGCAGTATAAGAATGGCTGCCGCAGCCCGTTCCTCTATATTGAGACGGTGCGTCTCTTCGGGAAGAATCCGGAACTCTTAAAGACGATGGATGCCTTTGAGATCCATGCCCTCTACTACGGAGTCATGAATGGCCTCGTGGGGCAGGAGATGGCGGAGCGGATCTGCGCGCTGGCGCCGGGAGCGAAGTTCTTCCACCGCCTGTATTACCGCCTGCTTGCAAAGCTCTACGAGAAATACCCGACGAAGGACATGCTGACGGCGGTGTGCTGTCTGTTAATTAAGGGAAATGCCCGCGGAAAAGAGAGCTTTTCCTGGTATGAGAAGGGAATCAATGAGGAGATCAGCCTCACGAGGATCTACGAATATTTCCTCTACGCTCTGCCGGATGATTATGAGAAGATGATGCCGCGTCAGGTACTGCTGTATTTCTCCTATGAGTGCGCCCATCTGGACCAGAAGAGCCGTGCAGCCCTCTATGCCAATGTGGCGGCCTATATTCCGCAGGACGATCCGCTCTATAAAAAGTACGAGCGGGAGATGGAAAAGTTTGCCATGGAGCAGCTTTTCGAGTCCCGGATCAACAGGAGACTTGCGGTGATCTACAAACATATCATTTACCGCGATATGATCGATAATCAGGTGGCCCGGGTGCTGCCCGGTATCTTAAAGGCAAACCGGATCCAGGTGAAGGATGCGGCGATGAAGTATGTGATCGTTTCCAACGAGATCCTGACCGGTGAGGATGCCTACCCGCTGCAGAATCAGACTGCCTATGTGCCGTTGTTCTTTGAAGACAGCGTGATCATGTTCCAGGATACCTTCGGAAACAGGTACATGGACGTGGAATATACGAAGGAACCGGTTCTCGATGAGAAGGAACTGGAAGAAAAATGCTTTGAGATGTACCCGGACCACCCGATGTTAAAGATGAAGGCGTGTCTGGAGATCATGGAGAAAAAGGACCTTGAGAAGGAAGATGTGACCGGGATCGAGACTGTTCTGGATACACTCCCGGTGAAGCCGGCCTACCAGCAGAAAATGCTGACGAGGATCATTTCCTACTACCGTGCGGCGCTTTTCGGCGACGATGAGGCCATGGATGCGGAGGGTGGAGCGTACCTCTTAAAACTTGACAAGAGGACACTCTCCAGACCGGAACGTGTGGATGTCTGCGAGACACTGATCGTCCAGAATTACATGGTTCAGGCATACGAGATGATAAAGGAGTTCGGCGAGGAGCAGATCCGTGTGAAACGTCTCGCGGCTCTGGTATCCCAGCTGATCTTAGACCGGATGTTCGAGGAGGATGACCTGCTCCTCCACCTTGCGGGGCGTGTATTTTCGGACGGACACGGGGACAGCGTGATCCTGGATTATCTCTGCGAGCATTATAACGGCAGCGGGGAATCTATGTTCAGGATCCTTGCGGAAGCAGTGAAGACCCATGTGGAGACATATGACCTTGAGGAGCGCCTGCTGGCCCAGTGCCTTTTCTCCGGCTGTGAGAAGCATATGGACACGGTATTTGACCTTTACGCGTCGAGAAAAGAGACCAGTGATGTGATCGTGAAGGCGTACTTTACAGTGAAGTGTACGGAATACTTCCTGCGTGACACAGTCCCGGGGGATAAGGTATTCGCGTATCTGGAAGGCGCGATCCACGGTATGGAGCTTCGGAAGGTGCCGGAGATCTATCTTCTGGCGCTGGCGAAATTTTATTCGACTCTGGCACAGATTACTGAGGAGCAGAAGGCCCTGCTATCCCGGATGATGGATATCCTTTCCGCCAGAGGTATGGTATTTGCGTGGTACAAGGATCTTGCAAAATATGTGGATATGCCGGGCGAGGTCATGGATAAGGAGATCATCGAGTACCATGGACGGCCGGACGGAAGACCGATCTTAAAGATCCGGATCCTGCCGGACGAAGAAGAGTTCCATGAGGAAGAGATGAACATGGTCTATAAAGGGATCTATGTGCGCCAGAAACTCCTGTTTGACGGTGAGATCATGGAGTACGAGATCTGGGAGAATGAGGACGGAAGACTGGTGAAAAAGGCGGAGGGCGAAGTGACCTGCAGCGAACCGGCAACGGGGGATAAAGGAAACCGCTTCACGGCTTTAAATGCCATGAACCTCTATCTCGGAATGAAGGATGACCGGAAATTAAAAGAAAGCATGACAGAATACGTGATGGACAGTCAGATCGCGAAAAAGCTGTTCCGTCTGGCATAATGAGGGCAAATAAATGGAGAAACTGATCGTTGGCATCGACCTCTGTGATACCTACACTCAGGCGGCTGTTCTGGGCCGTGAGGAGGCGTGGATGCTCCCGACCGTCATCTGCAGAAAAAAATCCGCGGAAGAGTGGTATGTGGGGGAAGATGCATATAAATATACGCTGGTGGGCGAGGGCGTCATCGTTGATAAGCTCCTAAGCCTGGCAGCAAAAGAAGGAACATCCACCATTGGAGGCGTAAAGTACGGTGGAATGGAACTGCTGCAGAGATTTTTAGGCAGCATCCTCGCCATGGTGCGTGCGGAGTATGCCGGACAGAGGATCGATGAGCTGGTCATCAGCCTCAAAAATTTGGAGATGAAGCTTTTGGAGGGACTTACGGCCAGCGTAGAAGCTCTTGGGATCCCGAGAGGAAATGTCCATATCGCAAGCCACACGGAATGCTTCGTCTACTATGTGCTGAACCAGAGAAGAGATGTCTGGGGCGGTCAGGTTGGCATGTTTTCCTTATCCGATGAGGACCTGCGTTACTATGAACTGAAGGTCACGAGAGGACCGCGCCGGATGACAGCCATCGCGGAGCATGAGGAGCTGGAAGAGGGTTTCAGCCTCAGCGTTCTCGATACAGGCTCCGGGGCAAAGATGGCAGACAAGATCCTGTGTGCCTGTGGAGAACGGTTTTTACAGAAAAAGATCTTTTCCTCGATCTTCCTGACGGGAAAAGGTTTCGCGAGAACCGACTGGGCGCCGGAATTTATGAGGCAGATCTGCAACCGGAGAAGAGTCTTCGTGGAGACAGCCATCTTCGCAAAAGGTGCGGCCATGAAGGCTGAGGATTACTTAAACGAGAGCGGTTCCGGATCCTTTGTATGTCTCTGCGAGGGAAAATTAAAGTCCACAGTCTCTCTGGAGGTTATGAAGCGGGATACAAAGACGGAGATCAGTCTGGCATCCGCCGGTGAGAGCTGGTACGAGGCGAGAAGTGTGGTGGAAGTGATCCCGGACGGGGAGAAAGAGATCTGCTTTACGATCACACCGCAGCAGGAGCCAAAGAAAAAAAGGACCGTGAAGATCCCTCTTGAGGGATTTCCGGAGCGCCCGAATAAGACGACGAAGATCCGGGTGGCTGTGGGATTCTTAGATGAGAAGACCATGGTGGTCAAGCTCACGGACCAGGGATTTGGGGAACTGTTCCCGAAAACGGACGCGGTGGTCCGTCAGGAGGTGACATTATGAGCCTGATTCTCTGCAGACAGGAACCGGTAACGGTTCCGCTTTATATCGAGGATCTTGGGATCCATCTCTACTCCTCCCAGGAGCTCTGCTATGTGATCTACAACAATCCGCTGCTGGTGCTGGAGGGATTTATTGATAAACGCCTGACTGAGTTTTTAAGAAGTGAGCTTCGGATGCCGTTTCTCGCGGAACGGGTGGAAAAATGGTTGGACAGCCACGGGGCGACGGAGGAGATTCTGTACCTGATCCTCAAGGAATGTAATTACTATACCCCAAAGGAGCAGGCGGCTTACCGACAGACCGTGAACGGACTGAAAAAACTCTCAGAGGAAGAGTACGAGAAGCGCCGCGCAGATTATTTCTATGGTCTGGATCTTTTCGGAAAAGCGGTCACGATCTACGAGCAGACCTTAGATGGGGCCGGACGCCATCTCTCCGGGGATTTCCGGGGAAAAGTCTGGAACAATATCGCGGCCTGCTACGCGAAACTCTTCTGTTACCAGAAAGCTATGCATGCCTACGAGAATGCCTGGAATGCGAAGCCGGAGGCGGAGTATGTGAAACGCATGTACTTCCTCACGATACTGAATCCGGAGCTTTCGCTTAAGGATAAATTCCGGGAGATGATCGGGGAGGACGATAAGGAAGTCTGGAATAAAGAAGTGGAAGAGGCGAGAGAAGAGTCAGAGAAGGCGCCGGAGACGCTGAAGCTTGCCGCCGTATTCGAGAAAGACCCGGCTGGCCGGATCGCAGCGGCGGGGGATATCCTGAATCAGTGGAAGATGGAATACAGGAGAATGCTGTAGTTTCCCTTGACATTTTATCAGGATTCTACTATATTATGTAAGAGCGGCCGGAAAAATCAGATGACCGTGATATGGAACAGGCGGCTGATAAAGAGACCTGCTCCATGGAATATAAGAAAGGCTGGGAAGAAGAGGAGTACATTTTCTGCACCTTCAGAGAGGACTGATCACAGGCTGGAAGTCGGTCCGGGAATGCAAAAATGGAAGGTAGCTTCGGAGCCGGAATGGTGAAATAAAAAGTAGCTGTTCCCGGGGAGAGACCTCGTTAAGAACGAAGAGATGCTGTTTGGAGGATCGTTCTGGATCCGGACAGTAAATAAAGGTGGTAACGCGGTGATTCGCCCTTTGCATGAGAGTGCAGAGGGCTTTTCTTATATGAGTAAGCAGGGCGATAGCCCGGATTACGAATGTTGGCAGCAGCTGAGGGAGTGCCCGGCAGGCGCACAGCAGCAGCCTTTCGAGAGGAGTACATGATGGTAAAAAAAGATGCAAAACAGAAAAAAGTACGGATCACGAACTGCGAGACCTGCGCCTTTTACACATATGATGACGAGTATGGATATTATGTCTGTGAGGCAGATCTCGACGAGGACGAGATGTCCGCGTTCCTCCGCGGAAGTGACTTTTCCTGCGGTTTTTACCAGGCAGATGATGAGTACGCTGTTGTAAGAAAACAGATGTAAACGAGATGATTTTGTGAGTCTGCGCATTTTGCGCTGATAATAAAAAAGTAAATTGAAAAGCAGTAACTGCTCCACATTTTTGCAGTTACAAAAAAGAAACATGTTGATAAAGTTTTAAGGAGAAGACCATGAAAGAACTGGAAAAGACCTACAATCCGGCGGACATTGAGGACCGTCTGTACCAGAAATGGCTGGACAACAAATATTTCCACGCTGACGCGGAGAGAGGAAGACGCGAGGGCAAAAAGCCGTTTACGATCGTAATGCCGCCGCCGAATATTACAGGACAGCTCCATATGGGACATGCCCTCGACAATACGATGCAGGATATCCTGATCCGTTACAAGAGAATGCAGGGTTATGAGGCACTCTGGCAGCCGGGAACAGACCATGCGGCGATCGCTACCGAGGTCAAGGTCATCGACAAGTTAAAAAAAGAGGGCATCAACAAGAATGACCTTGGACGTGAGGGATTTTTAAAAGAGGCCTGGAAATGGAAAGATGAGTACGGCACAAGGATCATCAAACAGCTCCACAAGCTCGGCTCCTCCGCTGACTGGGACAGAGAGCGTTTCACCATGGACGCAGGCTGTTCTGAGGCTGTTTTAGAAGTATTTACACGCCTTTATGAAAAAGGATATATCTACAAGGGATCCAGGATCATCAACTGGTGTCCGGTCTGCAAGACATCCATCTCCGATGCTGAGGTAGAGCACAAGGAGCAGGACGGCTTCTTCTGGCACATCAACTACCCGATCGTGGGCGAAGAGGGAAGATTTGTCGAGATCGCCACAACGAGACCGGAGACACTGCTCGGCGATACAGCCGTTGCTGTAAACCCGGAGGACGAGCGTTACAAAGACATCATCGGAAAGATGTTAAAGCTTCCACTCACAGACCGCGAGATCCCGGTGATCGCCGACGAGTATGTTGACAAGGAATTCGGAACCGGCTGCGTAAAGATCACACCGGCCCACGACCCGAACGACTTCGAGGTCGGAAAACGCCACAATCTGGAAGAGATCTGCATCATGAACGATGACGCGACCATCAATGTTCCGGGCAAGTACTTCGGCATGGACCGCTACGAGGCGAGAAAAGCCATGGTCGAGGACTTAAAGGAAATGGGCCTTCTCGTGAAAATCGTTCCGCACAGCCACAACGTTGGTACCCATGACCGCTGCGGCACAACCGTAGAGCCGATGGTAAAACCGCAGTGGTTCGTAAAGATGGATGAGATGGCAAAACCGGCCATCGAGGCATTAAAGAGCGGCAAATTAAGATTCGTTCCGGAGAGCTTCGGTAAGACATATCTCCACTGGCTTGAGGGGATCCGCGACTGGTGTATCTCCAGACAGCTCTGGTGGGGACACAGGATCCCGGCTTACTACTGTGAAGAGTGCGGTGAGATGACGGTTGCGAAGATGATGCCGGAGAAGTGCCCGAAGTGCGGCTGCACACATTTAAAGCAGGATGAGGACACCCTTGATACCTGGTTCTCCTCCGCGTTATGGCCGTTCTCTACACTGGGCTGGCCGAAGGAAACCGATGAGATGAAGTACTTCTATCCGACCGACGTTCTCGTTACCGGATACGATATCATCTTCTTCTGGGTTATCCGTATGGTATTCTCGGGACTTGAGCAGACAGGCGAGTGCCCGTTCAACACTGTCCTGATCCATGGTCTTGTCCGCGATTCTCAGGGACGCAAGATGAGTAAGTCCTTAGGAAACGGTATTGATCCGTTAGAGGTGATCGACAAGTACGGCGCGGATGCTCTCCGTATGACACTTATGACAGGAAATGCACCGGGCAACGATATGCGTTTCTACTGGGAGAGAGTCGAGGCCAGCAGAAACTTCGCAAACAAGGTATGGAACGCGAGCCGTTTCATCATGATGAATATCGAGAAAGCGCCGGCAGGCGAGGCAAAGCTTACAGACCTCACGGCAGCAGATAAATGGATCCTCTCCAAGGTCAATGACCTCGCGAAGGAAGTAACGGAAAACATGGACAAGTACGAGCTTGGAATCGCTCTCCAGAAGGTCTACGACTTCGTATGGGAGGAATTCTGTGACTGGTATATCGAGATGGTAAAACCGCGTCTCTGGAACGATGAGGACCGGACGAAGGCGGCTGCGATCTGGACCTTAAAGACGGTTCTGATCAATTCCTTAAAGCTCTTACATCCGTTCATGCCGTTTATCACAGAAGAGATCTTCTGCAATTTACAGGATGAGGAGCCGTCCATCATGATCTCCTCCTGGCCGGTATATAAGGAAGAGTGGAACTTCGCGGCAGACGAGCACGCGGTAGAGGTCATCAAAGAGGCTGTCCGCGCGATCCGTAATGTGCGCACATCCATGAACGTTCCGCCGAGCAGAAAGGCAAAAGTATTTGTTGTGACTGAGGATGCCGATCTCACGGATATCTTCGAGAACAGCCGTGTATTCTTCAGTACCCTTGCTTCCGCCAGTGAGGTAGTGATCCAGAAGGATAAGACAGGAATCGGTGAGGACGCTGTATCCGCAGTGATCCCGAAGGCAGCGATCTATATGCCGTTCGCTGAGCTTGTCGACATCGAGAAGGAGACCGAGCGCTTAAAGAAGGAAGAAGAGCGCCTCACAAAAGAGCTTGCCCGCGTAAACGGAATGCTTGCAAACGAAAAGTTCGTAAGCAAGGCACCGCAGGCGAAGATCGATGAGGAGAAGGCAAAACTCCAGAAGTACACCGAGATGATGGAGCAGGTAAAGACTCGTCTGGCTCAGCTTGGTAAGTAATCGATGAAAATATGACCATGGCATGAAAGTGCTGAATGGTTTCAGCAGGAAAGGACAGCGGGTGGAACATGACCTGCTGTCAGGGCAGCCGCAGGTTTTATGGCCTGTGGCTGTTCATTTTATGGGAGGAGCAGACTGCTGCCGCCACTGTATCATACAGCATTTTTTCGTTCACAAAATACCGTAGGATACAGCAATCCTGTCGAATCTTTCCGACATGTTCTGGTTGCAAAAAATACCATAAACAGGTATCATAAGTGAAAGAAACGCTGCCGTTTACGGCATATATTTTCTGTACCGAGAATAACGCCAGACAGCGTTCCGATTGCAGGTCACAACAGGAGGCGATTTCTTGGAGTACATAACGATGCAGGAAGTCTGGGATCAGATCGAGGCGATCCCGGGATATGCGAGAAAAAAGAGCAGTCTTTTAAAAGTACGGGAATTTCTTGGTATTCTTGGAGAACCGGACCGGAAATTTCAAGTGATCCATGTGGCGGGAACCAACGGAAAAGGTTCCGTCTGCGCATTCCTTACTTCCATGATCCGGGAAGCAAAAATTCCCTGTGGGTCATTCTTGTCCCCCCATCTTGTGGATATCCGGGAGCGGTTCCTTATAAATGGGGAGATGGTCCCGGAGCCGGAATTTATCAGGGCATTCCTGGAGGTACAGCATGCCTGCAGGATATGGGAAAGGAGAGGAGAGCCCCATCCCACCTATTTTGAATTTTTATTTTACATGGGACTCTGCATATTCCGGAACGCGGGTGTGAGGGTGCTCGTGTTAGAGACAGGAATGGGCGGAACTTACGATGTGACGAATGTTGTGGAAAATCCGCTTGTCTCCGTCATCACGTCCATCAGCATCGATCATACAGCGTTTTTAGGATCCACGATCCCGGAGATCGCGGCACATAAAGCGGGGATCATAAAGTCCCGGCGTCCTGTGGTGTATGATGACAGTTCATCGGAAGCAGCGGCGGTGATCTTTGCGAAAGCAAAGGAGATGAAATCTGAAGGATTTCCAGTGACGCCGGATGAAGTCTGTCGCGGGATCCGGCCTTGTCTCGTAAAATCTCCGGATCCGGGCGTGGCAGGACATCAGGAAATGAGCTTTTCCTATCGTGGTGAAGAGATTTTGTTTGAGATCCCATTTGCAGCTCCCTACCAGCTCATGAACGCAGCTCTGGCGATCCGGGCATTGGAGGTTTCCGGACTTCCGGTGGCGCCTGGACAGGCGGCAGAGGGAGTAAAAAAGGCAAAATGGCCTGCAAGAATGGAGGAGATCAGCACTGGTGTCTACCTCGACGGGGCCCACAATGCGGATGGGATCCGGGCATTTCTCGACGCGGCCTGCAGATTAAAGGAACTTCGGAAGCCGGATCATGTGCGGATCCTGTTTGCGGTCTCCGCGGACAAGGATCATCAACGGATGCTGCGTGAGATTGCAGAGCGGCTGAAACCGGATCTGTGGATCTTATCGAAAATGGAGTCACACCGGACCCTCTCCGTGGAGGATTTGGAAGCGGCGGCAGAAAAGTTGCGGGCGGAATATGGAGAAGAGACGGAGTACCGGGTGAGCCGGGATGTGAAACATGCCGTGAAGGAATTGCTTGGCCTGCATGGGGAACGGGATCTTTCGCTTATCGCGGGGTCACTGTATCTTGCGGGGGAAGTAAAGGAACAGATCAGCAAAAGCACAAGTTAACCGGACCGTTCCGGTATGCGGCAAATAAAGCAGAACAGGGAACCGCAGAACTGATCAACAGAGCATTTTCAGGTGCAGATTGACATGCGGTGAGTTCCGGTGACAGTATGCTGCTGCCGGGACACCAAAGGAGGAAGAAAAATGATCAACTTTGAGGAAGAGATCGAGCGCTTCAAGCCGAGTCTTGAGGTGGAGGCGGTCAGCGACGCCATCGTAAAAAGCGATCTCACAGATATGGCAGATATTATGATGGACATCATGAAGGATATCAAAAAGGAAAAGTAATATATGGATGAGATGCAGAAGATCCAGTACGCGGCCAACAGCTACTACAACCGCGGTCTGGAAATGGCAAAGGAGAGAAACCTTTCCGGGGCGGCGAGATTCTTAAAACGCGCCCTGCAGTTTAATAAATACCACACAGATGCCAGAAACCTTCTTGGACTGATCTTTTACGAGATGGGTGAGACGTCAGATGCGCTGATCCAGTGGGTCATCAGCATCAATCTCCAGCCGGACGGAAACCGGGCAGACTATTACCTCGATGAGGTCCAGAGAAAGCCGGGACAGCTTGAGATCGCAAGCCAGATGGTAAAGAAGTTCAATCAGGCATTATTCTATGCCCAGAATGACAGTGATGATCTGGCGGTCCTGCAGCTTAAGAGGATTGTCGACGAGAAGCCGAATTTCGTGAAAGCGCATCTGCTTCTGGCGCTTCTCTACATGGAGCACGGGGACTACACGAAAGCCGGAAAATCCCTGTTCAAGGTACTTCAGATCGATAACAATAACGAGAAAGCCACCCGGTACATGGAATACGTAAAGAGCCGGACCGGCAAGGCGGAGGTCGAGAAACGGAAGATGAAGAACGCGTTTTCCCACAGGGAGATGCAGGACGATGACGTTATTCTGCCTCCGACCTACAAGGAGAACACGGGCTGGCAGTCCATCATCAACATCGGTATTGGTCTTGTCCTGGGTGCGGTCATGGTCGTGTTCCTCATCATGCCGGCGAGGGAGCGAACGTTAAACTATGAACATAATCAGGAGATGCAGTCCTACACGGATAAGTTAAATATCGCGAACCAGGAGACGGACAAGTTGAAGCTCCAGGTTGAGGATTACCAGAAGCAGAAGGAGGACGCGGAAGGCCAGTTAAATGACTTAAAGGGCGATTCCGGAAGCACGGTGAACCAGTACGCGGCGCTCGCAAAGATCCTGGACGCGTACCGCAAAGGGGATACGAACACGGCGGTTCTGACTTATGTGGATATGGATCAGTCGAAGATCACGGATGACAGCTCTGTGGCGATCTTAAATGAAATCAAGGCGGACATGGATGCCAACGCCCCGACAGTCCTTATGGCGGCAGCAGCCCAGTCAAACTCTGTCGGGGACTACGACTCAGCGCTCCGCTATTATGAGAGATATATGGAATTCAACGATAAGAACCCGGAAGTCATCTACAACATGGGAATGGTATACAAGGCAAAGGGCGATACCGACAACGCGAACCAGATGTTCGGACAGGTCATCATGAACTTTGCGGATTCGGAGTTTGCGGAGAAGGCGAAGGAAGAGAGAGGATACTAAGGAGCAATTCTGGTTTCTGTTTCACAGAGAGTGTATAGAGGTTCGTTGATAAAACTTACTTCAAAAAAACTTAAAAGAGACTTTACAGAAGAAAATACTGTGAGGTCTCTTTTTTGTTGTTTCAGACTAGAAAACTACAGGAGAATGGATTTAGAAAGCTGTTTTGAGGTAAGAAAAATTTGTGAAAATCAGCCTCGCATTGGGATACAGGCTGTGGGCTGAATTTGGCTGCAAAATTTTGAAATGGGAGGAAAAATTTATGGAAGATTCATTCGTATACGAGGCAAAAGGCCCCACACTCATCATTCACCTGCCGAAGGAGTTCGACCATCACAACTGCCGGAATCTGAGATATGAGACGGACCTTCTGATGGCGGAAAATTATGTCTCCAGAATCATTTTCGATTTTACGCGTACCCGGTTCATGGACAGCTCCGGCATCGGCGTCCTCTTAAACCGCTACAAGCAGATGAAAGCAGGCCATACCGGTTTTTACGGTGCCTGCCCGCAGGTGATGCGGGTTTTAAAGGTTGCGGGAATTCTGGGGCTGATGCATCAGTATGAGTCAAAAGAAGAAGCAATCTACAGCAGGGAGGTATAGGGATGGAAGAGACAGGACAGACCGTACAGGAAACGCAGAAAGTACAGGCAGAGCAGACTGGAGAGAACGGGAAAAATGTAGGAATGCCGGAGTGTGAGACTATGGAACTTATTATGGAGAGCCGGTCAGAGAACGAGGAGTTCGCGAGAGTCGTGGCAGCCGTTTTCGCGAGCCGTCTGGACCCGACGCTGGAGGAACTGGACGATATCAAGACCGCCGTGTCGGAGGCAGTGACGAACGCGGTGATCCACGGATACCGGGGACAGGAAGGAAAGATCTATCTTTCGGCGACGGCATGGGAAAAGGAACAGCTGCTTTCTGTGACGGTGCGGGATGAGGGCGTCGGGATCCGCGACGTGGAGCAGGCCATGGAACCCATGTTCACCACATGTCCGGAGGACGGGAGGTCCGGCATGGGATTCTCCTTCATGGAGGCCTTCATGGACCGGGTGGAGGTGGTCTCCGCACCGGGAAAGGGAACCTCCGTCACCATGAAAAAGAAGATCGGCAGGTGACGGGATGGCGGACACTGCGGAACTCTTAAAACGTTCACACGCAGGGGATAAAGAGGCGAGGGACCGCCTCGTCATGGAGAACGCGGGCCTTGTCTGGAGTATCGTCCGGAGATTTATCGGGAGAGGACCGGAACCGGATGACCTGTTCCAGATCGGGAACATCGGTCTTATAAAGGCCATCGACCATTTCGACACAGAATTGGGCGTCCGGTTTTCCACCTATGCCGTTCCCATGATCACCGGGGAGATCAGGAGATTTCTCCGGGATGACGGGATGATCAAGGTCAGCAGGCCGCTAAAGGAACTGGCGGGAAAAGTCGGGGCGGCGAGAGAAAAGCTGGAGGCGGACCTCGGGCGGGAGCCGACAGTGGAGGAGCTTGCAAGGTCGGTGGGAGCCAGCCGTGAGGAGGTTGCGGCATCCATGGAAGCTGGGGCGAGAGTCGGATCCATCTACGAGCCCTTCGATGCCGGGGATGAATCCGGAGGCTGTCTGGCGGATAAGATCGCGGAAAAGACATCGGAGAATGACAGGGTCCTGGACCGGATCGTGCTGGCGGAGCTTTTATCCGGTCTCGGGGAGAAGGAACAGCAGATCATAAAAATGCGGTATTTTGAAAATATGACCCAGACCGTGATCGCAGGGCGGCTTGGAATCTCCCAGGTGCAGGTGTCGCGGCTGGAGAAGAAGATCTTGAGGGAGATGAGGGAGAGACTGACTTCATAAAAGATGAAAATGATTCTGCCCATGGTTATGTATAATG
This sequence comes from Clostridium sp. AF28-12, assembly GCF_003435225.1. Taxonomy (NCBI): domain Bacteria; kingdom Bacillati; phylum Bacillota; class Clostridia; order Eubacteriales; family Clostridiaceae; genus Clostridium; species Clostridium sp. AF28-12. The sequence goes on from NZ_QWGJ01000004.1 coordinate 137,106, forward strand.
TCCATTGATTCGGAACATCCTATTTGCGTAAAGCAATGCGATAAACAGGATGAGAAGGTGGAATATTATGAAACCGTTAAAGGACTACGTGGAGATCATTTTTGCGGTGCTGGCGCTGGCAGTACTGGTGTTTGTGTTCTGGTATTTTCTCGTGGCGGTCCCGGCAAAGAAAGCGGAGCAGTCGGGGACATTCGTGATGGTGCCGGGGACGGAAATGGAAGTCTGCCGAGGCACTGTCACAGGGGTTTTAAAGACCATTGGGGATATGGACAGAAAGCCGTGGAGCGCATGAGCAGCACGACGATCTACTTAAAGCTTCCCCAGGTGAAGGAAGTTTATGAGCCGGAAGTGTACCTCGGAATGATCGCCGATGTCCACAGCAGCGACAGGGCTGCGGAGGCGAAGGCGAAAGCCGTGAAAATCACCTCATTTTCCGGGAAGGGAAAAGAGGCAGCGTTTGTTGGAAATGTCATGGAACTCGTGGAAAAGATCGAGAAGACCGGCCAGAATATCCAGGTGGACAATCTCGGGGAATCGGATTTCGTGGTCACATACCGGGCAGGGAAGAAGGAAAGTCTGGTATGGGAGTGGATGAAGACGGCCATGGTGTCCGCGGTGGCGTTTTTCGGGGCGGCGTTTGCCATCATGACATTCAACAACGACGCAAACGTGACGGATGTGTTCGCGAAGTTCTATGAGATGATCATCGGGACCCGGGCGGACGGACCGACGATCCTGGAGGCGTCCTACTCCGTGGGACTGGCCCTGGGGATTTTATTGTTCTTCAACCATTTCGCCTCCTGGAAGATCACGGTGGACCCTACGCCCATAGAGGTGGAGATGCGGCTCTACGAGGAGAACTTAAATAAGACGTTGATCAAAAATGGCGGGAGAAAGGAGTCAGGGGTCGATGTATCTTAAGCTTGGGATTCTGGCCTTTGCAGGCCTCGGTGCCGGGGCAGTGATCGCTGCCGGAATCTTTGCCTTCCTCGCCATCATCGGCGTGTTTCCGAGACTCATCGGTGTGACCCACACAGCGGAGCATGTGATCCTCTATGAGACGCTTCTGATCCTCGGGGGAACATGGGGGAATCTGGCGGACTTCTACAGCGTGGCGTTTCCGTTCCCTGGAAAGTTTGTGCTCGCAGTGTGTGGGACGGCTGTCGGAATTTTCGTGGGATGCCTTGTGATGTCTTTGGCGGAAACGCTAAAGGCACTGCCGATCCTGAACCGCCGGATCGGGCTGGCGGTGGGGCTGCAGTATGTGATCCTGGCGGTGGCTGCGGGAAAGGCATTTGGATCGGCAGTGTATTTTCTGCGGGGATTCGGATGATTTATCTCAGTGGGAGTCTGATCTCCGACTGAGATAAACGCTCCGCGAGGATGCGCAGTGATTCTGATAGGAATCTGTCAGCTTCGCTGACCAGAATCACGCGCCAAGTCTCACGAACGTTCAATTTGAAAGTATACATGGAGGAATTTATGGAGATCGATAAGAAAGAGTACGGAAAATATGTGAAGCAGGTGACACCGGTCCACAACACCTGGAAGAACCTCTGGCGGGCGTTTCTCGTTGGCGGACTGATCTGCATGCTGGGACAGGTATTCACATCCGTCTACATGTCCTTCGGGATCGAGAAGGAGAGCGCGGCGGCGTGGACGACATTGAGTCTCATCGGCCTCAGCGTGATCCTGACGGGGTTTCATGTGTACCAGAAGATCGTAAAATTCGGTGGAGCCGGGGCCCTGGTTCCCATCACAGGATTTGCGAATTCCGTGGTGTCCCCGGCAATCGAGTACAAGGCGGAGGGCCATGTCTTCGGGATCGGCTGCAAGATCTTTACGATCGCGGGACCGGTGATCCTCTACGGGATCCTTGCGAGCTGGGTGCTGGGGATGGTGAAGTATTTCTGGAGATACTTGTAAACGAACCGGCAGGAACGTATAATGGAGAGAGAAGATGCGGCGGCTGTGGAGCATATGAACAGCGTCAGCATGGAATAAGCGGAGGAAAACGTGAAATCAGTATCGATCTATACGCTCACAAGAAATCAGAATATTTCCTGCGTCCAGAAGCTGGAGAGACAGATGTCGGGGCGCGGGTACTTTTTGAAGATGCGGGAGTGGGAGCTTGACAGCATGAAGGCCTTTGTGAGGGAATTGGAGACGCATATGGACGAGGTGTATGCGCTTTGGTTCTTTTACTCGTTTCAGATTCCGAGACTGGGAAAGGAGTTTGACCTTCTGCAGATCAGGGAGGACCAGATCGTGAATGTGGAGCTGAAGAGCGGAGCAGTCTCCGATGAGGCACTGCGGAAACAGTTGATACAGAACCGATATTATCTCGCGGTGCAGGGAAAGACGATCCGGTCCTATACATATATCAGCAGCCAGAACCGGCTTGTCCGCCTTACGAACCACGACCGGATCGTGGACGCGGACTGGGAACAGCTCTGCGCGGATCTGAGGGATGGCGGAAAGGACTATGAGGGCGATGTGGAGGAGCTGTTTCAGGCGGAACTGTATCTGATCTCGCCTCTCACAGAGCCGGAGCGATTCCTGAACAAGGAATATTTCCTGACTGCCCAGCAGCGGGATATTGAACGCCAGATCTTAAAGAAAATCCGGGCGGAGCGGACCGGGGCGTACTGGTTTACGGGACTTCCGGGGACGGGAAAGACGCTGCTGCTCTACGATATCGCTATGAAGCTTTCCGGGAAGCAGAGGGTCTGCATGATCCACTGCGGGGAGAGCAAGAAGGACTGGAAGCGGCTTCATGAGAGACTTCGGCGGGGGGAGTATCTGCCAGATTCCGAAATTGGGGCGGAGTGCGGTCTGGAAGAGTGTTCCGCGGTTCTGGTGGATGAGGCACATCTTCTTGAGCCTGGGGCGAGGGAACTGCTGGCTGGGATCAGTACCCGGCGGCCGGTGATCTTTTCCGGGGACTGCGAGGATGTGATCTCGCCGGATGAGCTGGGGGAGAGCGCTGAGATGGTGTGGAAATCTGTGCCGGGTGTGCAGACATTCCGGATGACGAACCGGATCCGGACGAACGCAGAGCTGTCTGTTTTTATCCAGAATATGATGCGCCTGACCAGAGGAAAGGGGAGACGGATGTATCCCCATGTCTCGGCTGGGTACGGGAATGATGAGGAGGAAGCAGAGAAGCTTTTAAAAGGGTATCTGGCGCTGGGATATCGGTATTTTGAGGAGAATGCCGGGAGCAGCGAGGATGTGGAGCGGCTGGTCGTTTTGCTGGATGAGAGATATTTTTATGATGAGACGGGATATCTGCGGTCTGGGAACCGGAGTGTAAGGCGGCTGTTTCACCGGCTGAACCAGGCAAAGGAGGAGCTGGCATTTGTGGTGAAAAAGAATGAGGCGGTGTACTCGGTGATTTTGGGGCTGCTTCAGGCGATGTGAGTGAAAAATTTATAGAATGTGTGTCGTGGGAAAAGATGCGGAAATTCGAGGTGAACTTCGGATTCCTGCATCTTTTTGTTTATTTTGGGGATTCTATTTGCATGGAGACCTTATTTTGGTGTACCTATGTGAGGATGAAGCCTGTTGCGAATGACTGCACGGGGTACTGGAGTGTTAAGGTATATTTATTTAGTACGATTGGAGTCGTTTTTGTTCAAAAAGTACGATATGTATGGATGTAACTGATAGGTGAATTGAGACCAAAATAAAGATGGGAGTGGATAGAAAAATGGATGAGAAAACAGGAACGTTAAGAAAGCAGCGCGGGCGTGCCAGTGTGGTGTTTGAAAATCCGCCGCTGATCATGGCGGCTGCGTCGACGGTGGGAAAGAAGGAAGGAGACGGGCCTCTTGGCGTTTTTTTTGACCGGGTGGAGCTGGATCCCATGCTGGGAAAGAAAAGCTGGGAGGAGGCGGAGAGTGAGCTTCAGAGCAGGACTGCAGGTCTTGTGATCGAGAAGAGCGGGCTTTCGAAGGAAGAAATCAGGTATTCGTTTGCGGGGGATCTTCTGGCACAGCTCATCGCCACTTCTTTTGGAAATATAAATCTGGAGATCCCAATGTTCGGGCTTTACGGAGCATGCTCCACCATGGGGGAAGGTCTGGGGCTGGGCGCCATGTGCGTGGAGGGTGGATTTGCGGATCATGTTCTTGTAGGCGCTTCCAGCCATTTCGCTTCGGCGGAGAAGCAGTTCCGTTTTCCGTTGGAATATGGGAATCAGAGGCCGTATTCGGCTACATGGACGGTGACTGGGTGCGGAGCGGTGATCGTGTCCTCCGGGGATTGCCGGGGGAAGGAAGCGCCGCTTGCGAAGATCACGGCGGTGACGACGGGAAAGATCGTGGATATGGATTTTCATGACTCCATGAATATGGGGGCTGCGATGGCGATGGCGGCGCTTGATACGATCCTGCAAAATTTCAGGGATCTCGGGGTGGACGAGACACATTATGATAAGATCATCACCGGGGATCTGGGGACAGTGGGACGGAGACTTCTGCTGGATTATCTTATGAAGGCAGGATACCGGATCGAGAGCCGGTATATGGACTGCGGGATCGAGATGTTTTCGCCGGAGGAGCAGGATACCCATGCCGGGGGAAGCGGATGCGGGTGTTCAGCGGCGGTGCTTTGCGGGTTTGTTTTGCCGAAGATCAGGAATGGGGAGTGGAAAAGGGTGCTGTTTCTGCCGACGGGGGCTCTGCTTTCTACGGTGAGCTTTAATGAGGGGAAGAGTGTGCCGGGGATCGCGCATGGGGTGGTGCTGGAGACGCCGGATTTTCTGTAAGAACTTAGCCGGGGATTTTCGAAGGAGGAACAATCTGTTGGAAAAAAATGTTAAGGGAAGACGGACGTGGATCATACAGAGTGTGAAAATATAAATCTTAGGAATGAGAAGTGGAGTGAGTATGGCTATGGAATATATCAGAGCTTTTCTTGTGGGTGGTCTGATCTGCATGCTGGTGCAGATCCTGATGGATAAGACAAAGATGATGCCGGGGAGGATCATGGTGCTGTTAGTGGTCAGCGGGAGTGTCCTTGGATTTTTGGGAGTGTATGAGCCGTTTGCCGAGTGGGCCGGGGCAGGAGCGACTGTGCCGCTGCTTGGATTTGGAAATACACTTTGGAAAGGGGTTGTGAAGGCGATGGCGGAGGATGGAGTGCTTGGAATCTTTAAAGGGGGATTTACAGCCAGTGCTGTGGGGATCAGTGGGGCGTTGGTGTTTGGATATCTGGGTGCGATTATCTTCAGGCCGGGGATGAAGGAGTGACAGGAGTACGCGGGGGTGAGGCTTCGGGCGCGCGCCCGTGCCCGAAGCCTCACCCCCGCTGTGTACTGGCATGCCTGTGTGGGCTGTTTTTGTCTCGGAGGGACAAAAAGACGCGGGAGTTTGTGGAAGAGTAAAAAATATTTGGAATTTTTTAAACGGTATTGTTATGGTGAGAATTTATATGTAAAAACATTATTTGAAAAATAGGGATGATTAAATTTGAAGGGTGTAAAAAACATGCTGATTCGGTGCAGATTGATACGATTATTTGTAAGGTGATGGAACAGGAAGACGAGAGGCAACGAGATAGACAGTATGACGGGGCTTGTGGAGTGGAGTGGCATTAAGGCAAGGATAGATTGAGAATAATCGTAGAATGTGGTAAAATAGTTATGTGTATTAGGGTCTATAACGTAAGTTATGATTTCCGCTTAGGAGATAACGTAATTAACAATTGTTCCTTGAATGGAAAAGTGTAATGATTTGTAAAGGAGATAAGGACTTTTGTGGCAAAGGTAAGTGATGTCCTGAAGCTTTCGGTTATGCGGGGTGTCCGCGTGGTGGCGGGGGAAGAGGGACTTTTTAGGAAAGTGGAGCATGTGACGGTGATGGAGGTCCCGGAGATCAAGAGGTGGCTCAAGGGAAATGATTTTCTGATCACGAGTTTTTATTCGGTGCGGAAGAGTGAGGAAGATCAGTGTGCCTTGATCCGGGATCTGGCGGATACGTGCTGCTGTATTGCGGTGAAGACGGGGCAGTATGTGAAGACTGTCGCGGAGAGTGTGAAGAGAGCGGCGGATGAGGTGGGACTGCCGGTTTTGGAGATTCCGGGGGAGCTGGCTTATATTGATATTATTGTGAATGTGATGAATCTGATCTTTGAGGAGGAGGGAAACTCGGAGATTCTGGAGAAGTATGTGAAGGATATTCTTTACGAGAATTACAGTGATGAGATCCTGATGGAGGAACGGGGACGGCTTTTTGGGATGGACGTGGAGCATGACTGGTTTTCGGCGGTGGTGATCAATTTCAGAAAGCGGTATGTGCCGGATGAGCAGGATTGGAAGGGGATCAGGTTTCTGGGGCGGACTTTGTTGGAGAGGATGAGAGAGACTGCTGGGATCAGGGAGTGTGTGATGGTTCCGTTGGAGAAGGGGTATCTGATTCTGACTGAGGGAGAGGATGAGTGCAGGCTTCGGGAGACGCTTGTGGATTTTTTTGAAGAGGAGAGAATATGTTCTCTGTGGAATGCGGGAACGGATAAGTTTGTCTGTTCTGTCGGTCCGGTCCGGACTGGACTCGCCGGGATTCGCGATACATACAGTGATGCGTTTAAGGCAATTAGGGTCATGAGAAAGCTTCAGCCTGAGAATTGTGTCTGCGTATATGAAAAGGTTGAGATGTACTGTGTGTTGCAGGATCTTTTTTCAGCGGGGAAAAGGGATGTATTTGAGAGGATTTTGGCACCGGTGGAGAGTCGGGAGTTTTTAGAGACTCTGTGGACGTATTTTATGTGTTCGGGGAGTCTGGATGAGACGGCTGGGGTGCTGCATACGCATAGGAATACGGTGAAGTATCGGCTGGGGAGGATTCAGGCGGTTACGGGGTTGGATATTAAAAGGCCGGAGGATGGTTTTAAGTTGTATATGGGAGTTTTGGCTTGGCGGATGAAGGAGTGACGAGGGGTACGCGGGGGTGAGGCTTCAGGCGCATCCGTGCCCGAAGCCTCACCCCCGCTGTGTACTGGCATGCCAGGGAGACTGTTTTTGTCCGTACGTACAAAAAGGCGCGTTTCAGTTTGGCTGGGAGAACATATAATTCTGAGTTCTTATGGATTATAATGGTATTGTCAGAATTATTTCTTGTTGCGAAATAGAGATAAAGTAAATATGCAATGAAGATGAGATAGATTGGAAAATACTTAGGGGAACTCAGGAGGTACTTGTTATGGAGCGTCGGATCGAGGATGTTCAGTATTGTGAAAGGTTATTTCAGAGTTTTTATGATATCGGAAGTACGTCGCAGGGCGGCGTGACGCGGCTGGGGTATTCGGAAACGGAGGACACGATGCATGAGGTCTTTAAGGGGCTTGGAAGGGAGCTCGGGGCTTCTGTGATTACGGACGAGGTTGGGAATACTTATGTGACGAATACAGACGAGGACGGGTATACGCTGATCGGGTCGCATCTGGATTCTGTGATCGAGGGTGGACGGTATGATGGTGTGGCTGGCGTGATGGCTGGGCTTATGGTGATGCGCTGGGCGAAGGAGGATGGAATCAGGATCCCGCTTCGGGTCGGGGCGTTCCGGTGTGAGGAGTCCAGTAATTTTGGGTGCTGTACGATCGGTAGTGGACTGATTACACATGAGGTCTATAAGCAGGATATCGGACATCTGATGTCGAAGGACGGGGAGTCTTTGGAGAGTATTTTTGAGCGCCGGGGGTTGACGCTTCATCCGAAGAAGATATCGGGACTTCGGAGATATCTGGAGTTACATATTGAGCAGGGAAAGGTGCTTGAGGAATGTAAGACGCAGGTCGGTATTGTCGGGACGATCGCGGGGCCGGTGAGGTATCGGGTGTATCTTCGTGGTATGGCAGAGCATTCTGGTGCGACGCCGATGGATATGAGAAGCGACGCGCTCTGTGCGGCCGCGGAGATCATTCTGGAGATGGAGAAGATCGGAAAGTGGGAATCCGCGTACCAGTCGGTGGCGACGGTGGGCGTTGTGCAGAATCATCCGAATGTCCTGAATGTGATTCCGGGCCGGGTGGAGCTCGGCGTGGATATGCGCGGAATCGATCAGGATAGTCTCGACCGTATGGAGCGGGCGTTTAAGGCAGCGGTGCGGGAGAGCTGCAAGAAGCGCGGTGTCGAGTATGTGGCGGAGAAAATCAACAGCATTCCTCCGATCAGTATGAGTGAGTCAGTGGAAGACGGTCTGGAGCAGGCGGCGAAGCGGCTTGGAATCTCCAGCCGGAGAATGCCCAGCGGTGCGGGGCATGATGCCATGTCTTTTGCGGAGATTTGTGATTCCGGTATGGTATTTATTCCGTGCCGGGGCGGTGTGTCTCACAATCCTTCGGAGCATGCGGAGATTACGAGTATCTGTGATGGGGCGCGGGTGATGTATGAGTATTTGAAGGAAGAGACGGCGAAATAACCGGCAGGAATATCTTTTTGAAAAGACTATAAATTTAATGATATGCTGTCTGGCTGGGAAATTCAGCGGGCAGCATATTTTTATGGGCAATTAAAGCATTTATAGATTTTTCAGGTTGATAATGTTATAATATTTTCATTATGACAATAAAGCACGGGAATGAGGAGGAAACCGTTATGTATATCACATGCCTTGACTTAGAGGGAGTTTTAGTGCCGGAGATCTGGATCGCGTTTGCGGAGGCCAGCGGGATTCCGGAGCTTAAGAGGACGACAAGGGACGAGCCGGATTATGATAAGCTGATGCGTTGGAGAATCGGGATCCTGAAGGAACATGGACTGGGACTGAAGGAGATCCAGGAGACCATCGAGAAGATCGATCCGCTTCCGGGTGCGAAGGAGTTCCTGGATAAGCTTCGTGAGCTTGGTCAGGTCATCATTATCAGTGATACGTTTACGCAGTTTGCGAAGCCTCTGATGAAGAAGCTTGGCTGGCCGACGATCTTCTGCAATTCCCTGGAGGTCGCTCCGGACGGGGAGATCACGGGATTTAAGATGCGGATCGAGAAGTCCAAGTATACGACGGTGAAGGCACTTCAGTCCATCGGCTTTGAGACGATCGCCAGCGGGGACAGCTACAATGATCTCGGAATGATAGAGGCGAGCAAGGCGGGATTCCTGTTCCGCAGCACGGAGCAGATCAAGAAAGATCATCCGGAGATCACAGCGTTCGAGACGTATGATGAGCTCTTTGAGGCGATCAAAAAGGCAATGGAAGAATAGCAGGAATCTTATGGAAAAGATTCCGCACAAAAAAGACATTTAAGAACACAGCCGGACTGCAGTTTGTTATGGATGCGGAGATGGAACGTCAGCTCTGTTTCAAGGGGCAGCGGCTGTGCTTTTCTATTTGAATGAATGTACGGTCTGCTGAGAGATGCTAGATCTGTTTGAACGGTGTATCAGTCTAACAGGGTAGAAAGTACAGGAGTTCTGGTTAAAAGAAAGGACTGCTGAATCAAAAATGGAGAAATCCTACGAGAAAGTCATTGAATATGTAAAACATGGAATCGGAAGCGGGGAGATCCAGGCGGGTGAGAAGCTTCTCCCGGAGCGGGAACTTGCCCAGAAGCTGGAGATCAGCCGGAATTCCGCGAGAGAGGGACTCCGGATCCTGGAAAACATGGGAGTTCTGGAGAGCCAGCAAGGTGCGGGAAACTATGTCTCCGGAAATTTTGACGAGATTCTGGCGGAGATGTTGTCGTTCATGTATATTTTAAAGAAGATCGACGTGAATAAGATCACGGAATTCCGTTCTACCCTGGAGTGGGGGGCCATTGAGACAGGGGTGAAACAGGCGACGGAGGAGCAGCGCCAGAAGATGATGTCCTATCTCGACAATCTGGAGCGGGCGGAGACGGAGGAGGAGCGTGTCCGCTGGGATAAGGCGATCCACTACCTTCTCATCGAGGCATCCGGAAACTTCTGTATGCTGGCAAACTATAAGGCCCTCAACAAGATCATGGACGAGTATATCCCGAAGATGCGTGGAAAGATCATCGAGGGTATGCACAGCGAGCAGTTCTTAAGCCGCGCCCACAGGACACTGGCAGAAGGTTTCGCGGAGGGAAATATCGAGAAGGCGAGAGAGGGACTGAAGCTTCATTTCCACTATATTTACCAGTACTTATAAAAATCATGACAGAGTTCCGACTGATTATTTCGATAAGCCAGTGCTTTGAGAGTCAGGGAAAAGAGCGGGAACCATGACTATGATATAATTCTAACAAGCCTGACAAAAATCAGACAATCTGTGCGAAATTTGCGCAAAGAAAAACAAAAAGTCTTGACAAAATTCCGGGACAGCGATATCCTTGTATTGGAAAAAATACACTGCTTATTGATAGCAGTTATTTTTTAGAACGAATTGGTTCTACCAATAAAGAGAAAACAATCAATATTGTGCGCAATAAACAAACAAATGTGCATGGTGTTTAAAATATATCATAATTGGTACTACCAATATAAAAGAGAATCAATTGCATCACACAAAACCGCACATGTGTCATATGGGTGGCGGCAATATATGAGAATAGGAGAAAGCAAACATGGCAAAGAAGTATAATGAGGTAACGCCTGAGATCCTGGAGCAGTTCAAAGCGATCGTTCCGGGAAAAGTATACGCGGGCGAAGAGATCAACAGTGACTATTTCCACGACGAGATGCCGATCTACGGAAAGGGCGCGCCGGAGGTCGTGATCGAGGCGACGACCACAGAGGATATCGCGGCCATCGTAAAGGTCTGTTATGAGAATTCCATCCCGGTGATCCCGAGGGGAGCAGGAACCGGTCTTACAGGCGCGGCTGTTGCAGTAGACGGCGGTGTCATGATCGACATGAGCAAGATGAACAAGATCCTGGACTATGATCTCGAGAACTTCGTAGTCCGCTTGGAGCCGGGCGTTCTGTTAAATGACCTCGCTGAGGACGCACAGAAGCAGGGTCTCTTATATCCGCCGGATCCGGGTGAAAAGTTTGCGACTCTCGGCGGAAATGTTTCCACGAACGCAGGCGGCATGCGCGCCGTCAAATATGGATGCACAAGAGATTATGTGCGCGCCATGACCGTTGTCCTTCCGACCGGCGAGATCGTTAAGCTGGGCGCTACAGTCTCCAAAACAAGCACCGGATACAGCCTATTAAACTTAATGATCGGTTCCGAGGGGACCTTAGGTATCATCACAGAGCTCACCTTAAAGCTCATCCCGGCACCGAAGGAGACCATCAGCCTGATCATCCCGTATGAGAACCTGGAAGACTGTATTGCGACGGTTCCGAAATTCTTCATGAACCACTTCCAGCCGCAGGCACTGGAATTCATGGAGAAAGAGATCGTTCTCGCTTCCGAGCGCTACCTTGGAAAGAGCGTATTCCCGAAGCAGGTCGAGGGTGTTGACATCGGCGCTTACCTTCTTGTGACATTCGACGGCGACAACATGGAACAGCTGGAGGAGCTCACAGAGCAGGCGGCTGAGGTTGTTCTCGACGCGGGCGCTGTGGATGTTCTCGTTGCTGATACCCCGGCGAAGAAGAAAGACGCATGGGCAGCGAGAAGCTCCTTCCTTGAGGCCATCGAGGCGGAGACAAAGCTCCTCGATGAGTGCGACGTCGTCGTTCCGGTCAACCAGATCGCGAAATACCTGACATACGTCAAGGGAGCGTCCGAGAAATATGACTTCGAGGTCAAGAGCTTCGGACATGCGGGTGACGGTAACTTACATATCTATACATGCGCGAACGATATGGACGAGGAGACCTTCAAGAAACAGGTTTCCGAGTTCATGGCAGACATCTACAGGAAGGCAGCAGAGCTGGGCGGTCTGATCTCCGGTGAGCACGGAATCGGCTTTGGAAAGAAAGGCTATCTTGCAGAGTTCGCAGGTCCGGTGAACATGCGCCTGATGCGCGGCATCAAGGAGACCTTCGACCCGAAGATGATCTTAAACCCGGGCAAGATCTGCTATGATCCGAAGGAAGAGGCGTAAAGTATTCTGTTTAGCCCCGGCAGCAGTCCCTTTTCTCCCCCGTGAGACGGCTGCCGTACACCAATATATTTGTTGACACTGTCTGCCGGCCGGCAATTTCCCCCGTGAACCGGCCGGCGCAAATAAAAAAGAAAGGAAAGCTGCTGTCCGGCAAGCCCGCATATTTTCCAGGGCGGCCGCAGAAGACATAGCAGCAAAGGAATTTCATTATGGCATACTTAATTTCTGAAGAGGCGCAGGATCTCCTGCAGGACGTTAAAAATTTCTGTGACAAAGAAGTTGCAGAGCAGTGCAAGGAATACGATGTTTCCGGCGAATGGCCGAAGGCAATTTATGATAAAGCGGTCGAGCAGGGCTATCAGGCTCTCGAGGTTCCGGAAGAGTTCGGCGGCCCGGGCCTTTCCCGTGTGGATGTAGCTGCCCTTATCGAGCAGATGGCGATCGCGGACGCAGGCTTTGCCACAACGATCTCCGCCAGCGGCCTCGGCATGAAGCCGGTCCTCATCGCGGGCAGCGACGAGCAGAAGCAGCATGTCTGCGATCTGATCCTCGACGGAGGCTTCGGTGCGTTCTGTCTGACAGAGCCGGGTGCAGGCTCCGATGCCAGCGCAGGCAAGACCACAGCGGTGAAAGACGGAGATGAGTATGTATTAAACGGCAGAAAATGCTTCATCACGAACGGCGGTGTCGCTTCCTTCTACTGCGTGACAGCCATGACCGATAAATCCAAAGGGGTAAAGGGAATCTCCATGTTCCTGGTAGATGCCGGAACTCCGGGTCTCTCCACAGGACATGAGGAAAACAAGATGGGTATCCGTACCTCCAATACCTGTGACGTTGTATTCGAGGACTGCAGGATCCCGGCAGCGAACCTCATCGGAGAGGAAGGAAAGGGCTTCGGAATCGCCATGAAGACTCTCGACCAGGCCCGCGCATGGATGGGCTGCGTTGCCACAGGTATCGCCCAGAGAGGCATCAACGAGGCAGTCGCATACGGCAAGGAGAGGATCCAGTTCGGCAAACCGATCATCAAGAACCAGGCATTACAGTTCAAGGTAGCCGACATGGAGATCAAGACAGAGACGGCCCGTCAGATGGTTGCCCATGCTTTAACAAAGATGGATATGGGACTTCCGTACACGAAGGAATCCGCTATCGCGAAATGCTATGCGTCCGATATCGCAATGGAGGTTGCTTCTGAGGCGATCCAGATGTTCGGCGGTTACGGCTACAGCAGAGAGTACCCGGTCGAGAAGCTTCTTAGAGATGCGAAGATCTTCCAGATCTTTGAGGGAACCAATGAGGTACAGAGAATTGTTGTGGCAAACAACGTGATAGGAAAGTAAAAGCAATTTGCGCGTAAAGGCAAATGAATGGCGGAGAAACGGCTGTGAAAGCCGCAAAATTTCGAGATATTACACCGGTCCGGCAGTATCCGTGAAGAACTGGTTCTGCCGGAACCGGACGAATTTTGGAGGAAAACATGGAAATTTTAGTATGTGTAAAGCAGGTTCCGGACGATTCCGTTGAGATCTCCCTGGATCCGAAGACAGGGGCACCGGCTCTTGACGGTGTGACACCGGTAGTAAACGCATTTGATACATATGCGCTGGAGATGGCAGTCCGCTTAAAAGAGGCGGCAGGAGGAGAGGTGACCGTTCTTTCCATCGGCGATGAGAGCGTTAAGAACTCCTTAAAGAACTGCCTGGCAGTGGGCGCTGACTACGCGTACCTTGCGGCAAATGACGCTTACCAGAGCGCTGATCCGGAGATCATCGCAAAGGAACTGAAGGCTGCGAAGGAAGCCATCGAGGAGAGGACAGGAAAGAAATTTGACATCGTGTTCTGCGGCAAAGAGACCACAGATTTCGCTTCCGGACAGGTGGGAACGATCCTGGCGAAGGAGCTTTCCGCTCCGGTAACAGCAGATGCCGTTGATATCACAGCAGGAGAGGGAAAAGTGACAGTAAAGCAGGAGACGGAGGAAGGTTACTGCATGATCGAGTCAGGGCTTCCGTGCGTTGTGGCTGTCAATAAGCCGGAGTATGACCCGCGCTATCCGACGATCAAGAGCAAGATGGCAGCGAGAAAGAAACCGATCGAGGAGCTCGCCGCAGAAGAGGCAGGAGCTGCACAGGTCGAGGTCCTCAGGGTCTACGCACCGGCAAAGAGAGCCGCAGGTGTGAAGATCAAGGCAGAAGATCCGGCGGAGGCGGTAAGCCAGGCGCTCGCCATGATGAGCGAAGCAAAAGCAATCTGATGAATGCTGGATCGGCAGAACCGGCTTTGGCCCGCACAAAACGTGAATGTCAGCCGGAATTAAGCATGGAAGGAAATTGAGACGATGAAATATACAGATGGAAAGAATATCATGGTCTACGCCCAGAGCGCAGACGGTGCACCGGTCGGTGCAGCACTTGAGACAGTCAGCAAGGCCGCAGAGCTTGCAAAGGCAAACGGCGAGGAAGTGATCGCTGTTGTATTTGGAAAGGACACTGATACAAAGACCGTGATCACAGCAGGAGCTTCCAAGGTCCTCGTGGCAGGTGAGGAAGGACTTCAGGCTGAGGAGAAGGCACAGATCCTCGTAAAACTTGCGGAGAAATATCAGCCGAAGGCAGTCTATATGGCAGGAACCCCGGAGGGAAAGATGATCGCCCCGGCAGTCTCCGCAGTCTTTGAGTCCGGCTGTGTGACAGATGTGACAGGGATCACTGCAGACGGCGTTTACACATCCCTTTCTTACAACGGAAATGTACTGAATGACATGAAGATGGGAGAGAACCTTCCGCATGTTGCGACCGTACGTTCCGGTTCTTTCGCAAAAAAATTAGACGAGAGCAGAACCGGCGAAGTCATCGCTGAGGACGCCTCCGCAGACACAGTCCGCACAAAGGTCGTTGAGACAGTAAAAGAGATCGCAGAGACCGTCAACCTCGAGGAAGCACAGATCATCGTATCCGGCGGAAGAGGAATGGGCAACAAGGAGAATTTTGCCCTTGTGGAAGAGCTCGCGGAGGTCATGGGAGGTGTTGTGGGAGCCACCAGACCTGCAATCGAGGAAGGCTGGGTATCCAGAGCCCACCAGGTCGGGCAGTCCGGCAAGATCGTCGCTCCGAAGCTCTACATCGCATGTGGAATCTCCGGCGCCACCCAGCATGTATCCGGCATGATCGGTTCCGGCTATATCGTAGCCATCAATAAGGATGAGGATGCGTCCATCTTTGATGTGGCAGATGCGGGAATCGTCGGGGATGTCACAAAGATTCTTCCGGTGATGATCGAAGAGATGAAGAAAAGAAAAGCGGAATAAAGGTCGTATTTACAAAAGCCATGATGTAAATAGAGAGAGTCCCCCGGTATTAAAGCTGGGGGATTTTTCAGCAGTATAACTTTCTGAGCGGTGCTTGGCAGCTTACTACTATTTGCGAATCAACAGAGAATTTTATCGACTATAAATTCGCCGCAGGCAGTGTCTGGAATCTTATAAAATTCGTAACTGTTCAGTACCTTCACAGTTACATGCAAAAATCCATTCCAAATCGGCTACGCCGATGGGATTTTTGCCTTTTAGCCTAGGTTTTCTTACGGTCAGCGCAGCAAGTGCGCAGACCTACTGAACAGTTACTAAAATTCTATAACAATACGCCAGATAGAACTCAATCTATCCGGCGTATTGCTTTACTTAGGATTAGTTATATCCAGGTCCCACAGGAATATATACCTGGTCAAGCGGCGATTTCGGCGCTGCTTTTGTGGTCTCCGGAACGGTTTCCGGAACAGTCTCGACCTTTGTGGAACCCATGTTCTCAGTGTCTTCTTCGCTCGGAAGAACAACGGAGGTCGAGCTGTGGATCGTGCAGGTTCCCGGAGAACGGTACCTAGAATCATCTGTTCCGCCGGATTCGCCGTCCGGAATCACCATGAAGGTCCTTGTATTCTTCTCCGGGCAGTATTCTGTTGCAAGTCCGCCGGACTCGCTGCACACGGTCAGCTGTACATGATGGTCGCAGACCTCTGTTGGAACAGTTCCCTTTGCGAAGTACTCGGTGTAAACGGCGTTTCCTCTTGGATCATTCTCGCAGACACTAGGGATCGCAAGCTTTCCGGATTTCCGGCAGATCTGGGCAGTTGTGACGGAGGACGGAACCGGGAAACCGGTGTCCGCAAGCCCCTCATGGATCTTTGTCATGATTGCTTTCCAGATCTTCTTGTGGTAGGAAGTACTGCTTCCGATGGCTGAGATCTTCTGGTTATCGTCACATCCGGACCAGATTCCCGCCGTGTAGTACGGGGTAAATCCGACAAACCAGATATCGTTATTGTTTGTTGTGGTACCGGACTTACCGGCGTTGGACATTCCCGGAATATTTGCCACTGCACTTGTGGAGTTCAAGCTGACTCCGGAGGACGCGAACATGCGGCTGCTTTCCATGGACTGGGACATCGCGTCCGTGAGAAGGAATGCGGTGGAGTCCTTAAGTACACGCTTTGTCTCCGGCGCATTTTCCAGAAGCACTTTTCCGTTGTGGTCCAGGATCTGGGTGAAGAACACTGGTTTCGTGTAGATACCGCCGTTTGCGATGGCCGCAAAGGCATTGGTGAGCTCCAGGTTTGAAACGCCCTTTGTGATACCGCCGAGAGCGGTGGAAGCGTTGTAGTCCGTATCTGTTAAGGAAGTGATCCCTAAGTTTCTCGCGTATTCCACGCCGAGCTGCGGTGTCACAGTCTCGATCATGCAGCGGACGGCAACAATGTTCATGGAGTAGACGATACCGTCACGGATCGTGCTGTAGCCCATGTAGCCCTTGCTGCTGTACCAGTTCCGGAACGTCTTTGTGTCCATGGTGTACGGGCCGTCGTAGTAGACACTTCCCAGGGTAGCACCGCAGGTATCGATCGCCGGGGCGAAGGATGTGATGACCTTGAAGGTGGAACCAGGCTGGCGCAGGGTGTTTGTGGCACGGTTTAAGGAACGGCTGACCTCTTTCTGGCCGCGGCCGCCGCTGAGCGCCTTTACATAGCCGCTGGACTGGTCGATGAGGACGAAGGACGCCTGAGGCTGAAGTACATAGTGGACAGATTCGCCGAGAACCGTATCCCCGTCTTTTGTCACTGCAGCTTTGTATTTTGCGATGGCCTCATCCGCCTTCTCCTTTGAGGAGAAGAGACCGTCGAAGTTTGTCTCGCCGAGTTCCTTGCGGAAATATGTTTTTAATGTCTCATCGGAATAGTTCGTTGTTGTCTGGTCCGGATGCTGGATCGACAGACGGTAGTCGATCGAGTAGTAGACAACGTCGTAGTTTTCCGGTCTGCTGATCTCTTCATCTACCACGGACTGGATATCCGGATCCTGGGTGGTGTGGATCTCAAGACCGCCGGAGAAGAGGAGATTGTAGGCCTGCGTCTCCGTGTAGCCTTTCTTGTCCTGCAGGGCTTTTAATACCTGATCGATCAGCTCGTCGGTAAAGTAGGAGTACGGCGTCTGGGTCTCTTTTGTGACGATATCCACGTTTTTGATCCGGGAGTAAACGTCATCGGCAAGAGCCTCCTCCTGCTCTTCCTTCGTAATCTTTCCCTGCTCGTACATGTACTGGAGGATCACGCGGCGCTTTTCTTCGTTGCGTTTTCTTCCGTTCTCGGAGAGCGGGTTGAATCTCGACGGGTTCTGGGTGATTCCGGCGATGACGGTAGCTTCGGAGAGTGTAAGGTCCGAAACATCCTTATCAAAGTAACGGAGAGCCGCCGCCTTTACGCCCAGAGTGTTGTTTCCGAGGTTGATGGTGTTTAAGTAGTTTTTGAGGATGATCTTTTTATCCATGATCTTCTCTAACTGGATCGCCAGATACTGCTCCTGGATCTTTCGCTCAAGCTTCTCCCCGAAGGTGTCCTCATTGCCGCCTTCAAAGATATTGTTTTTAATGAGCTGCTGGGTCAGGGTACTTCCGCCGCCGGCACTGGAGTCACCGGTAATGATTCCGACGGCCGCACGGACCATGGAACGGACATCAACGCCTTTGTGGGACCAGAACCTGGAATCCTCGATCGCGACGAAGGCGTCGATCAGGCACTGGGGAAGTTCCTCGTAGGATGCCTCAAGACGGTTTGCTCCTGATTTTACGAGCGTTTCCGTGAGGTTTCCCTTACTGTCATAGACCATGGTGGCATAACCGCTTGGCTCGATGCTCGCTACATCGATCTCCGGGGCCGCGTCGATAACGCCCTTGAAGATTCCGTAACCGAAGCTGATTCCAAGCACCGCTGCAAACAGAACCAGGATCAGGATGATCTTTGTGAGAAGAAGCACCAGATGTGAGGTGATCTTCTGTGATCTGGAATTTGTCTTGCGGAGTGTCTTTTCCACCTCGTTTTTTCCATAATTCATTCAGGATGCCTCCTTTATCATTCCCTAATTATAGCAAAGTTTCATTCATTTATAAATAGTTATTGTGGAAAAGTTTGGTTTGTATTATGATATTTTTGACCGCAAAGTGGGAAAATATGAAGGAAAAATTACATTTTGTGGTCGGAATCGTCAAAAACATGACAAAAATATGAATGACAGGGATAACTTTCCGCAATGCGGAATTATGAGGGTTGCCTGTCCGGTTCTGCCCGGAAACCGGAAATAACGGAAAAATATACGGGACGGACAGCAGGTTTGGACGGGATATGAAGGAGAGAAGATATGGCTCTTAACAGCGTGAAAATTTTATACAAAGGCGGCACAGCGGAGATCGAAGTGAAGAAATCCCGCTTTATCGCGAACCTGAAACCGGTGGAGTCCGAGGAGGAGGCAGCGGCGTTTATCGCCGAAATCAAAAAGAAATACTGGGACGCCCGCCACAACTGCCAGGCCTTTACCATCGGCATGAACCATGAGCTCACAAGATGCAGCGATGATGGGGAACCGGCCCAGACGGCGGGCCGGCCGATGCTTGACGTGCTTTTAGGCGAGGATGTCCACAACGTCTGTGTCGTCGTGACGAGATATTTCGGCGGGACCCTGCTTGGAACAGGCGGTCTTGTGCGGGCTTATTCCGGCGCTGTGAAGGAGGGACTTGCGGCTTCCGAGATCGTTGAGAAGAAGTGCGCCTTTGAGATGAAGATCGTGACGGACTACACAGGTGTCGGAAAGATCCAGTACATTCTGGGACAGGAAAATATGACGGTGCTGGACAGCGTGTACACGGATAAGGTGGAGTTTTCCGTTCTCGTCCCGGTGGCAGAGTACGATGGCCTGGAAAAGAAGATCACCGAGGGGACAAGCGGCGGCGCGAAGATCGGGAAGGGCGATGAGGTGTGGTACGGCACACTTAATAAGGAAGTGATTCTGTTTTAACTGCCGGCCGGGGCATCAGTCTGCACATACAGAAGTTATGTCTTGAAGGGGATATCAGGCTGATCCTTGAATGCCGCAGCAAGCCAGTATAAACGGGGGTTCTGACATTTTGAATGGGTGAGAGAAAACTAACTGCCGATTGGACAGAAAAAAACACACAGAAAAGGCAGATCTGCCCCGAATTTTGAAAGATTATATATTGCATTTTGATTTCATGAATGCTATAATTTTGAGTCGGTAATGCAAAAATCAGGAAATGTAGTGTATACAATGTAAGATGACTGTGCAAAACGGGTCGGGAAATGATCGGTGAGAGGACAGTTATAGATGAAGAAAGAGGATTGATTATGAAGATCAAACGCGAAGATATCAGAAATATTGCGATCATCGCCCACGTTGACCACGGTAAAACGACCCTGGTAGACCAGTTATTAAAGCAGAGCGGCGTATTCCGTGCAAACCAGGAAGTAGAAGAGCGTGTCATGGACTCCAATGACATCGAGAGAGAAAGAGGAATCACCATCCTCTCCAAGAATACAGCCGTATTCTACAAGGGTGTGAAGATCAATATCATCGACACCCCAGGTCATGCGGACTTTGGCGGCGAGGTTGAGCGTGTCCTTAAGATGGTAGACGGTGTTGTCCTTGTTGTCGACGCATTCGAGGGACCGATGCCGCAGACGAAGTTCGTTCTCCAGAAAGCACTTGACCTTGACTTAAGAGTTATCGTCTGCATCAACAAGATCGACCGCCCGGAGGCAAGACCGGATGCAGTGATCGACGAGACTCTTGAATTATTCATGGATCTCGACGCATCTGATGAGCAGCTTGACTGTCCGTTCGTTTACGCGTCTGCCCGTGCAGGTTTCGCAAAGAAAGAATTAGATGATCCTGAAGTGGATATGAGTCCGTTATTCGAGACCATTATCAACTATATCCCGGAGCCGGAAGGTGATCCGGAGGCTGAGACCCAGGTCCTTATCAGCACCATCGACTACAACGAGTTCGTAGGCCGTATCGGTATCGGTAAGATCGACAGCGGTTCCTTAAAGTTAAATCAGGACTGCGTGATCGTAAACCATCATGATCCGGACAAGATGAAGAAGGTTAAGATCGGTAAGCTCTATGTATTCGACGGCTTAAAGAGAGTCGAAGTACAGAACGCGACCATCGGTGAGATCGTAGCGATCTCCGGTATCCCGGATATCCATATCGGTGATACTCTCTGCTCCCCGGAAAAGCCGGAGGCGATTCCGTTCCAGAAGATCTCCGAGCCGACGATCTCCATGAACTTCATGGTAAACGACAGCCCGCTGGCAGGCCAGGAAGGTAAGTTCATCACTTCCCGTCACCTCCGCGACCGCCTGTTCCGTGAATTAAACACAGACGTCAGCCTCCGTGTAGAAGAGACAGAGTCCGCAGACTGCTTCAAGGTATCCGGCCGTGGTGAGCTTCACCTGTCCGTCCTGATCGAGAATATGCGCCGTGAGGGCTTTGAGTTCGCTGTCAGCAAGGCAGAGGTTATCTACAAATATGACGAGAGAAACAGAAAGTTAGAGCCGATGGAGCTTGCTTATGTTGACGTTCCGGATGAGTTTACCGGAGCTGTCATCCAGAAGCTCACAAGCAGAAAGGGCGAACTTCAGGGAATGAGCCCGACAAACGGCGGCTACACAAGACTTGAGTTCTCGATCCCGTCCAGAGGTCTCATCGGTTACCGCGGTGAGTTTATGACAGATACAAAGGGTAACGGTATCTTAAACACAAGCTTTGACGGATACGCTCCGTTCAAGGGCGAGTTAAGCTACAGAAAGACAGGCTCCCTGATCGCGTTTGAGGCCGGTGAGTCCATCACCTACGGTTTGTTCAACGCGCAGGAGAGAGGTACCCTGTTCATCGGACCGGGTGTAAAGGTTTACTCCGGTATGGTCGTTGGACAGAGCCCGAAGGCGGAGGATATCGAGATCAACGTCTGCAAGACAAAGAAGTTAACAAATACACGTTCATCCAGCGCCGATGAGGCATTAAAGCTTGTTCCGCCGAAGATCATGAGTCTGGAGCAGTGTCTGGACTTCATCGATACAGATGAGCTTCTTGAGATCACACCGACAAGCCTTCGTATCAGAAAGAAGATCCTGGATCCGACTCTCAGAAAGAGAGCCATGATCAGCAAGAAGAGCCAGATGTAATCATTGATCACCATCTGCGCGGAAACGTACGAAGATAGGATCACGAAGACGCAGCGTGATCTTATGAAAAGATAGAAAGAAAGCAGGATCGCTTCCGCATGAAAAAGTGTGGGACGATCCTGCTTTTATCATACAGCCGGATTGAGAGAAATAAGAAACCTGTGTGATGATTCCTGCCATCTGAGCAGCAGAATGTGTTGATGCAGGAGCCTGGAACTCTGTCCGGCGTGCATTGAAAGAGGGAGAATTATGCTTCAGATATTGATCAGTGCCTGTCTCATCGGCGAAAACTGCAAGTGGGACGGCTCGAACAACCGCAATCAGGATGTGCTCGATTTTATGAAAAAAATGGAAGGAAAGGCAAAGTTCCATCCGGTCTGCCCGGAACAGGCGGGCGGACTTCCGACCCCGCGGGCGGCCTCCGAGATCCATATGCCGGACGAGGCGGTCATGAACACGGAAGGCGAGGACGTCACGGCAGAATTCCTCCTCGGCGCCGACTTCGCGCTCCGGGAGGCGAAAAAATATGACTGCACCATCGCGCTTTTAAAAGAAAGAAGCCCGTCATGCGGCTCAAACGGCATCTATGACGGAACCTTTTCCCATAAACTCCGCGAAGGAATGGGAAAGACTGCGGCCCTGCTTGCCGGGTATGGACTGAAAGTGTACGGGGAGAGCCGGCTGAAAGAACTGGAAGCAGTGATCAACAGCGGAGAGCTCACTTGATGGTTTAGAGGTTTAAAAATAAGAAAAATATAGGTAACTGTTCAGTAGGTCTGCGCACTTGCTGCGCTGACCGTAAGAAAACCTAGGCTAAAAGGCAAAAATCCCATCGGCGTAGCCGATTTGGAATGGATTTTTGCATGTAACTGTGAAGGTACTGAACAGTTACAAATATAGAATTATTTCTTAGATCTGTGTATATTTAAATACTGGCAAGTAAGAAAAGCAGAAGAACATCCACATTGAATGTTTTTCTGCTTTTTCTGATATCTGTGCCGCCTGGTTGAAATCAATAATCTTACAGCGTCTTCGCCCTGTCCGCGATCGCCTCATGGAAATTAATGACCCGGTGGTCATATGTCTCGTTCATAAGCGGGGAGGAGATCATGAAATCTGCCGTTGCCTTATTGTTTGCGATCGGGATGTCGTAGACCTGGGCGATACGAAGAAGCGCCTTCACGTCCGGATCGTGGGGCTGGGCAGTCAGGGGATCGGAGAAGAAAACAACGAAGTCGATGCGCCCCTCCACGATCTTCGCGCCGATCTGCTGGTCACCGCCGAGAGGACCGCTGTTATAGCCCTTTACCGGGAGACCGGTGGCTTCGGTGATCATTCTCGCGGTAGTTCCTGTGCCGCATAGGAAATGTCCCTTTAAGATCTCTTTATTTGCCTCGCACCATTCGATCATCTCATGCTTCTTACTGTCATGGGCGATCAGAGCAATGTTTTTCTGTTTACCGATGGTCAGTGTCAGAAAATCCATAGAAATTCCTCCTTTTTGACAGGTGTTGTCTCGAAAAGACCTGCATATTGCGAATGCGAATGGATGAAATAAAAGATAATATGCAGATAATTTGCTGCCACAAGGTGATAATGCCATAAAACGGGAATTGTGTCAAGAAATGTGGGCAATGTTTCGAAATAAATTCACAGGTTAGGTTAAAACATGGATCCATCCCGGCGGACTGCCCGCCACTTGACAAATATTACGGATTGTGCTACCATCGTCAATGTGTAAAACGCAATGACAGAGACAGTACAAAGAAATTCCGGTATCACAGAGAGAAGGTTCACCGGCTGAAAGACCTTCCGAAGGAAGCTTTTGTAAATTCACTCTTGAGCAGCCTGTGCGAAAGAAATTCCGGTAGTGCAGGACGGGAAGTCCCGTTACAGACGTTTGAGTGCCGCATATGAACCATGCGGAATCTGGGTGGTACCACGGAGAGTCAGCTTCGTCCCAAGGCGGGACGGGGCTTTTTTTATGTAAACAGTTCAGCCATGCGATGATTTTTCCTGGGAAAGGTGTTGCAAGCTCGCTTGCATAAGCCTTTTTCAGGGAAAATCATCATACGGGGAACGTCCCGTGCTTCTTGTTTTCGTGAAAGCGAAAACAAGAAGATATGGATATGTAGAAAAGCCTGACCGCCGCACTGATAGATAACCAAACCATACCGAAAGAATGAGGTGGACTATGGAAGAGAAGATCAAGGCACTGAAAGAGCAGATGGAAGCCGCTCTCGGCAGTGTAGAGTCCAAGGAACAGCTTGGTGAGTTCTGGCAGAACTTCCTTGGAAAGAAAGGCAGCATTGCGGACCTGATGAAAGGTCTTGGAAGCGTTCCGAAGGAGGAGCGCCCGAACGTTGGTAAGACGATCAACGAATTTAAGAATCAGGTAGAAGCACGCTACCAGGAAATGAAAAATAAGATGGATGAGCTGGAGCTTGCAGCCCGCAACAAGAGCGAGCAGGTCGACATCACCATGCCGGCAAAGATGCGCCCGGCAGGAGGACTTCATCCGCTCACCGTCACAGAGAACGAGATGATCGATGTCTTCGCCGGAATGGGCTTTGAGATCTATGACGGTCCGGAGATCGAGGATGATGATCACAACTTTACAAGATTGAATGTAGCTAAGAACCATCCGGCGAGAGACATGCAGGATACCTTCTATGTGGCTGAGGATATTTTACTCCGCACACATACAAGTCCGGGACAGATCCGTGTCATGGATGCGAAGAAGCCGCCGATCAAGATGCTGGCACCGGGGCGCGTATTCCGTTCCGACAGCGACGCGACCCACTCCCCGATGTTCCATCAGATGGAAGGTCTTGTTGTGGATAAGAAGATCACACTCTGCGACCTTCAGGGTATGCTGGACAAGTTTGTACAGGCGATCTTTGGAAGCGAAGTTAAGACACGTCTCCGTCCGAGCTATTTCCCGTTCACGGAGCCGAGCGTTGAGGTCGATGTCAGTTGCTTCGAGTGCGGAGGAAAAGGCTGCCCGCTCTGCAAACACACCGGCTGGATCGAGGTCCTCGGCGGCGGTATCGTACACCACAAGGTGCTTGAAAACTGCGGCATCGACCCGAATGAGTATTCCGGTCTTGCTTTTGGTATCGGTATCGAGCGTATTGCCATGTTAAAATACGGTATTAACAACATCAACCTGCTTTATGAGAATGATCTTCGTTTCCTGAAGCAGTTCAAAGGCTAATAAGGGAGGGAGAAGATCATGAAAGTACCATTTAGTTGGCTGAAAGAATATGTTGACATTGACGTGACAGCACAGGAGTTAGAGGATAAGCTTTTTGGTTGTGGATTTGAGGTAGAGGAACTGATCGATCTCTCCGCTGAGATCGACCGTGTCGTTGTTGGTGTTGTAAAAGAATGTACCCCGGTGGAGGGAACACATCTTTACACATGTAAAGTAGACTGCGGCGAGTATGGAAACGACATTCAGATCGTCACAGGCGCTCCAAATGTCTACGCAGGCATGCACACACCGGCGGCTCTTGACAATTCCTCTCTTCCGGGCGGTATCAGGATCAAGGCAAAACCGATGCGCGGCATTGAGTCCAACGGTATGCTCTGCTCCGGTGAAGAGCTGGGCTTAAACGAGGACCTGTATCCAGGTTCTGAGGTCTACGGTCTTTTAGACCTTCCGAAGGACACCGTCCCGGGAACAGATATCGCGAAAGTCGTTGGCTTAGACGACTATATCTTCGACATCTCTGTAACAGCGAACCGTGCGGACTGCCAGTCTGTTTTAGGAATCGCGAGAGAGGTTGCCGCAGTCTTAGACAAACCGCTTAAAATGCCGGCTCTCGACTACAAAGAGAGCGATTATAAATATGAAAACCTTGACATCAAAGTAGAGGCACAGGATCTCTGCCCGCGCTACTTAGGTCATGGTGTCAGAAACATCACTCCGGGCCAGTCCCCGAGATGGATGCGCCGCCAGTTAGCACTCTGCGGCTTAAGGAGCATCAGCAATGTGGTCGATATCACAAACTATGTCATGCTTGAGATCGGACAGCCGATGCATGCCTTTGATATGAACACCTTAGAGAGCAGCCAGATCATCGTCCGCCGCGCGGAGAACGGCGAGATGATCCAGACACTTGATGGAAAAGAGTTTAAGTTAAACGAGAACAACCTTGTGATCTGCGACGGCAGCAAACCGGTAGCCCTTGCGGGTATCATGGGCGGCATGAACAGTGAGATCACAGAGAACACCACACAGCTTCTCTTTGAGTCCGCAAAATTCATGCGTGACAACATCCGTAAGACCGCGAGAAGCCTCGGACAGAATACGGATGCGTCCAGCCATTACGAGAAAGGTATCGCAGAGTATACCGTTGAGATCGGTATGGCACGTGCCCTTCACCTGATCGAGGAACTCGGTTGCGGCGAGATCACAGCGAGTGCCTTCGATGTAAGCGCAGGCGCACCGAGAGAAGGAAAGAAATTTACCGCAACCTTAAGCGGCATCAATAAGATCCTCGGAATCGAGGTCCCGTCAGAGAATGTTCTTGACATTCTCCGCAGACTCTGCTTTGAGGTTGAGCGCGACGGTGATGTTCTTACTGTGACAGCGCCGCGCTATCGTGAAGATATCGAGGTTGGTGAGCCGGATCTCGCGGAGGAAGTGATCCGTGAGTACGGCTACGAGCACATTGTGCCGACATTCTTAAAGGATTCCGCAGTTACAAACGGTGGATTAAACCCTGTACAGAAGAGAAGAACAAAATTAAAACAGGTAATGGTATCTCAGGGTTACTTTGAGGTGTCCACACTGGCGTTCTATTCTGACGCTGACCTTGACGCGCTTCATATCGCCGGAGATGCGAAAGAACGCAATGTGATTCGCCTGTTGAACCCGATTACCACAAACCTTTCCATCATGCGCACAACACTGGCTCCGTCCATGTTGAATACGGTGGTTGAGAATGTGAAGAAGGGCAACGCAGCCGGACGATTCTTCGAGTACGCGAATGTATACTATCCGAAGGCACTTCCGCTCACAGAACTCCCGAACGAGATCCCGCATGTTGGATTCGCGGCATTCGGTGAGGCAGAAGACTTCTTTACCCTGAAGGGGACGATGGAAGAGCTTGCGGCTTCCTTCGGTGTAAGCTTCGACTATGAGAGAGCGGAGGATGTCCCGTATCTCCATCCGGGAATCTCCGCGTATGTTCTCTGCGACGGTGAGCGCGTCGGCTCCTTTGGTAAACTTGCAAACAGTGTCGCTGGAGAGTTAAAGCTCCCGAAGGACAGCAAGGCAAACAACCAGATCTATCTCGGTGAGATCGACTTTGCGGCACTTGCTTCCCATATGCCGGAAGGTCTGCGCTACAAACCGATTTCCGAGTATGACACGGTTACCCGTGACCTGGCTATGGTCGTTGACGAGGATGTAAGCTGCGGCAGCCTGATTAATGAGATCAGGAAGGCATGCAAGCAGGTCGGTGACGCAGAGCTCTTCGATATTTACCGCGGCGAGCAGCTCGGAAAGGGTAAGAAGAGCATGGCATTCAAGATCACCTTTGTCCCGGAGGACAAGGCACTTGATCCGAAGGATATCGAGAGATTCGTAAAGAAGATCCTCGGAAACCTGAAGTTCCGTCTTGGAGCTGATATCCGGTAGGATCAATGGAATATTGATCAAATATTTGAAAACGGTCATCTGATACAGGCATGAACCTGCACCGGATGACTGTTTTTTTCGCTTAAACAAAAAGGCTGGAAGATAAAAATCAGACGTTCGGCCAGAAAAATTACAAAAGAACGTTTCCCTATGGTACAATACAAAAGAACATGTCTGTTCAGAAAATTGGCAGTCAGATATGACCGAATCCTTGCAGAGGTGACAAATTATGCATACAAAACGTTTAGGGGATATGTTTCTTGAGGCTGGGCTGATCACGGAGGAGTAGCTCGACGAGGCATTAAAATATCAGGCACAGGAAAAAGAACGACTGGGAACGACTCTGGTCAAACATAACTATATAACGGAAAAACAGCTGATCGATACACTGCGGATCCAGCTTGGCATCGAATATATCGATCTCTCAATGGTGGATATCACGCCGGAAATGTCCAGATATGTACCAAAGCCTGGCGAAAATATTATCCAGGCAGCCCCGTACTACGACGAGGATGGAAACGTAGGAAAGATCCAGGGACAGAACCCATTCGGCCCTCGAAGATAGGACTACAAAGGATCTTTGACAAAAAGATAAAGGAGTATCAATATGCTGCACATCAGCCCGGGAATTACAATATATATCCTAACGATCACATTCATCCTGGGCTGCTGTCTCGGAAGCTTTGCGGACTGCGCGGCGGGACGGCTTCTTTCCGGAGAGTCAGTGTTTGCCGGGCGGTCCCACTGTGACCACTGCGGGCATGTCCTGGGAGTGCTGGACTTGATCCCGCTGTTTTCCTGGCTCCTTTTAAAAGGACACTGCCGCTACTGCAGGGCAAAGCTACCGGCAGAAGCCTTTTTTGTGGAACTGGTATCGGGAATTGCCTGCTGTATGATCGTGTATCGCTATGACATGTCTGTGATGAGTCTCAGGGGAATTCTTCTGACAGTAGTCCTTATGATCCTCAGCCTGACCGACCTTCATGGATGGATCATCCCCGACCGCCTGCAGATTGCGGGCTGTGTGATATTTTTAGCGACCGCCCTGTTTCTCCCGGACCCGATCCAGAGAATCTTTGGAGGTCTCTTCCTTGGATTGATCCTCGGCGGGGGGATGCTTCTCGTATCTCTGGTCTTTGACAAGCTCACAGGGAAGGAAAGCCTTGGCGGGGGCGATATCAAATTGTTTTTTATGACAGGACTTTACCTGAGCTCGGCCTGGGAGATCCTGTTTTACCTGATCTTAAGCTGTCTCTTCGGTCTGGGGTTCGCGTCTTTCCGGAAAGAAAAACGTGTTCCTTTTGGCCCGGCGATCGCGGCGGCCTGTTTTATTATGATATTATACGGAGAAAAATTGACCGGCTGGTATACTGACCTGTTCTGAATTGGAGAACTTCAAGATGAAAAATTGTTTGGGAATTGAGATTGGAAATTACCGGATCAAGATCGCGTATATGGAAAAAGGCGTGCTGAAGGAGTGTATTTCAGAACGGATCGAAGAAGGAGCGAAACCGGATGCCAGACTCTGCGCGGAGACGATCCGGGATCTTCTGGCTCAAAAAATGATCCGTTGCAATGCCGGGTGTTCGTAAAACAGTTAAACCAAAAACTTAACTATTTTACGGTATCTGTCAAACGGGGTTGGTAAGAAACAACGAAAAACGAGTGATGCCAGGTTGAAAGACCGAGCATCACTCATTTTTTATCTCAATACATTTTTTGATATTGTAAATCTGGCGGCAGTGCCGGGAGAGGAGTCCATGTCTAATATCTTATCTTCCGGAAACGAAAACAATGCGGATAAAACGTTCAGTTTCAGCGCAGACTTATCGGGGAGCTCCTACCCATATAAGATATGGACGAAAAACGGGGAAGACCAGACCGTCTATTACGGCGACTGGATCGACTGGAAAAAGCTCCAGTGATCCGTAAAGACTTCCGAAGCAGGCAGGCATTCTTCTGCCTGCCTGCTTCGTACCGTCCCCATGCGCTTTCGAGCGCGGCAGACAGTAAGTCCGTAGTTATTGTACACGGGCAATGTCAGTAACTGCCCGCATGCTGCCTGAGATTTCAGCGCCGCAAGCTGGAGATTGACAGCCCTGAGTTTTTATGTTATGATGACTTTATCTGTGGACAGGAGGTGTAGTCGGTGATTAGAATTATTCTGACGATTGTATTCGTTATCTTATGTATTGCGATGACAGTGATCGTGTTAATGCAGGAAGGAAAGACTTCCGGACTTGGCGCGATCAGTGGTGTAGCTGAGAGCTACTGGGGAAAAAATAAAGGCCGTTCTATGGAAGGCAACCTTGAAAAGTTTACAAAAATTGCGGCAATCCTGATTTTTGTACTTGCCCTGGTATTAAATTTAAAGGTAATTTAATTCTAAGATGACGAACACTCTTGCAGCGATAACTTCCGTGCAGGAGTGTTTTTTGTTTAACAGGAAATTTCGATGAAGATTCCGGGTGACAAAAGGGCACGCTCTTTATTATTTATAATATGGTCTGCAGAACCTTATTAATTTGATCATTTGCGGCTGCCCGGTGTGAATACTGCGCTGGGAACTTTTAGATTGTTTGGATTTTACCGGATATTATTTAAGGAGAAGAATGGAAGAAAAGTTAATGGAAGAGCGGAAAAATATGCTGCTGGATCTGATGAAGGACCCGACATATGTTCCGATGAAATTAAAAGAGCTGGCGATGCTTCTTGGTGTCACAAAGGAGCAGCGCGGCGAGCTGGAAGAAGTTTTAAATGAGTTGGTGGCGTCTGGAAAGGTTGGAATCTCGAAAAAGGGAAAATATGCGAGATCCGAGGTCTTCGCCCAGACGGGAGTTTTTGCGGCTCATCACCGGGGCTTCGGCTTTGTGACTATCGAGGGCAGGGAGGACGATCTCTTTATCCCGCCGGATGATACCGGGGATGCCATGGACGGGGATACGGTCCAGGTTGTCATCAATGAGAACGGAAGAGGCGGCCGGACGGAGGCGAGAGTCTTAAAGGTATTGAAGCATGCCAATGAGACCCTGATCGGAACCTTCGAGAAAAACAAGAATTTCGGTTTCGTGATCCCGGACAACCCGCGGATCACCATGGATATCTTTATCCCCAGGGGAAAGGAAAACGGCGCGGTATCCGGGCATAAAGTTGTGGTAAAGCTGGATACTTACGCGGCGAAAAATAAAAATCCGGAAGGCCATGTAAAGGAAATTCTGGGCCATATCAATGATCCGGGAGTGGATATCCTGTCCATCGTCCGGGCCTACGGGCTGCCGGAGGAGTTCCCGGAAGAGGTGATGGAGGAGGTCTCCCATGTCCCGGAGGCGCTCTCGCCGGAGTATGTAGCGGAGGAGATCGAGAAGAACGGAAGAGTGGACCTTCGAAATGTGCCGATGGTGACCATCGACGGAGAGGATGCGAAGGATCTGGACGATGCAGTCAGTGTGTCGAAGGAGACGGTAAACGGGGAGACGATCTACCATCTCGGCGTTCACATCGCGGATGTGAGCCATTATGTAAAGGAGAAGAGTCCTCTCGATGAGGAGGCGTACAAGCGGGGAACCAGCGTGTACCTTGTGGACCGCGTGATCCCGATGCTGCCCCACAGACTTTCCAACGGAATCTGTTCCCTGAATGCAGGATGTGACAGGCTGGCAATGAGCTGTCTTATGGATATCGATGAAAAGGGTATTATTGTGGGACATAAGATCTGCGAGTCTGTGGTGAACATTGACCGGAGAATGACGTACACGGCGGTGAATGCGATCCTGGAAGCGAAGAATGGAAAGAATAGCGGGGAGGACGCTGAGTTAGAAGAGACAAATGGACGGAACCAGGACGAGCGTTTTGAGAATGATGAACAGAAAAAATCGAAACGGAGTCTGAAAAATGTACAGGCAGATGATCTCGAGAAAAAGAAAGACGCAGCGAAAGAGAAAGCTGAATTCGCGAAAAAGTGCCTGGAAGAGTACGAGGATTTCGTCCCGATGTTCCTGCTTCTGGACGAGACCGCTCGCGTCTTAAGAGAAAAGCGCATGGCGAGAGGTGCTGTGGACTTCGATTTCCCGGAGTGCAAGATCATCCTGGACGCAAAGGGACGCCCGGTGGAGATCAAGCCATACGAGCGGAACGCGGCGACAATGCTGATCGAGGACTGCATGCTGGCGGCCAACGAGACCGTGGCGGAAGATTACTACTGGCAGCAGGCGCCGTTCCTGTACCGCAGCCATGAGAAGCCGGATGGGGAGAAGATCAAGCGCTTTGGAATCCTGATCAACAATTTCGGTTACTCGATCCGTCTCCAGAACGGGGAGCTTCACCCGAAGGAGATGCAGAAGCTTCTTGCAAAGGTGGCCGGATCCCCGGAGGAGGCGCTTCTCGCGAGACTGGCGCTCCGCTCCATGAAACAGGCGAAGTACACGACGGACTGCATGGGACATTTCGGTCTTGCGGCGAACTATTATACCCACTTCACTTCCCCAATCCGCAGATACCCGGATCTTCAGATTCACCGGATCATCAAGGAGAACCTTCACGGTGAGCTCACGAAGAAGCGCTTGGCCCACTACGAGAAGATCCTGCCGGAGGTTGCGGTCTGGACATCATCCAGGGAACGCCTTGCGGACGAGGCGGAGCGGGAGACCGACAAGGCGAAGAAGGTCCAGTTCATGGAACACCATATCGGCGAGGAATTCACCGGTGTGATCTCTGGAATCAGCAACTACGGTTTCTATGTGGAACTCCCGAACACTGTGGAAGGCATGGTACGCCTTGCGAACCTGGATGGCGATTACTATGTGTTCGATGAGGAACACTATGAGTTAGTGGGAGAGCGGACGAGAAAGAAATATAAGCTGGGACAGACGGTGAAGATCCAGGTGGTCTCTGTGGACAGATATTTGAAGACCATAGATTTTCTGCCGGTAAGAAAATTTGATTAGGCAAAATGATTCGGACACGACGGATTGGCGGCGAAAATTTCCCGGAAAACATTGCTTTGCAGTGAAATGGTATTATAATATAGAGATAAGTTCCGGTCGGATGAGTTCCCGGCTGGAACAGAAAAGAGGATAGGATTATGGCAAAGAGCAGCGGCTTTAAGCTGATCGCGAACAATAAAAAAGCGTATTTCGACTTCTTTATCGACGATAAGTTCGAGTGCGGTATTGCCCTTGCGGGAACGGAAGTAAAGTCTATGCGTATGGGCAAGTGCAGCATCAAGGAATCCTTCGTGCGGATCACAAACGACGAGGTGATGATCTACGGCATGCATATCAGCCCGTATGAGAAGGGAAATATCTTCAACAAGGACCCGCTCCGCGAGAGAAAACTCCTGATGCACCGCTACGAGATCAACAAATTAAAGGGAAAGATCCAGGAAAAAGGTTATACCTTAGTGCCGCTCCAGGTATACTTTAAGGGAAGTCTCGTAAAAGTGGAGATTGGTCTCGCAAGAGGTAAGAAGCTCTACGATAAGCGCGCTGATATCGCGAAGAAGGATCAGAGAAGAGAGCTGGAGAAGGAATTCAAGGTGAAAAACCTGTACTAGAGCGGATCTATACTGCGGACCCTTGACAATTTGGGCGAGTGATGGTAAGATTTGTGTTACGCGAGAACAGTACCAGTATAGAATTCGGGGTCGCCTGGATTTTGAACACTGTCAAAAGCGAACGCATCGGAAGAATGTCTGCGGCCCATTGCGGATCGGGCGATGCGATAAACTCCGAAGAGAGTGCCAGTAAGGGCTTGTACTGGTTTCGACGGGGGCTTTGAAGCTGGTGAAGCTATCCGCATGCAATGCGTTAAATGGCAAACCTAAATATAAACGCTAACGACGAATTAGCATACGCAGCCTAATTTAGGCAGCTGTCGGCCTTAGAATACCTGCATTTTAAGTAACCGGCATCATTTAAAGCAGGAAACGACACGTGCAAAGCTTTGCGCACGCGGGCGTATGATGAAGCTACCAAACGGATCAGGATGTCTGCTTTCGGGTTCGGGCGGGAATTCTAAATAACAGACTATGATAGTAGAAGAACAGGGGATAGGTTTTCGGACAGGGGTTCGATTCCCCTCAGGTCCACTATAAGGGAAGTCTTGAGAAATCGGGATTTCCCTTATTTTATGCCTGTTTGCGAGAAATATTAAAAGATGTTATCAGCTCAAATAAAACGCTAAAAGTGCATATCTACGGGGGAAGTATCACACGAAATATTACATGAAAAGCTATTTATACTGGAAAGAGAACAGCACAGATTGACAAAATTATTTTCATGCTTTACACTTTAAATTACAGAACACTTCCCGGAACCAAGAACTGCCGGGAGAAATATGAAACGAAAGTAAAGGAGAACTCTAATGAAAAAACGGGGCGACTATTTAAAGAAAGCATATTATCATTTAATGAAGATCGAGCAGAAGAAAAACAAGATCCTTCAGGTGGAGAACTATGGCGAGATCAACGCGGAGTTAAACCGCAAGTTCGCGAAGGGCGAGTATTTCGATTCCAGCGAAGTTTATGTTGAGGACGGTTACCTCTGCGTGGGCGAAGGTTTCTTCCGCCTTTCCGGAAAAGAGCAGGACGCTCTGATTGAGTATCTCTGCCCGGAAGAGGACAGCACTGAAGAATAAATGAAGATAAAAAAGAATGTGCCTTCCTGTTAAACAAAAAAAGATACCGGTATGAGCTGTGCGTTTCGCGGTCATATCGGTATCTTTTTATATGAGCACGGCAGAGAAAAAATAGTCAGCCTCTGCACTGCGTGGACGTGCGAATTCTTATAAAATGCAAGTCAGACTTTTGATAAATGCGTCTTTCTCTGCAATCTCAGCCGCATTTGCGAGGAACTCAGCGATACCGCTGGTGGTCTCCTCGTCAGCCTCGTAAAAAACAGCCCATGTGTAGAATATGCATTTTAAATGCTCCATCTCGTCTTCGCCGGCCTTTGCCAGAGCGATCATCTTATCAATGAATTCTTTTTCAGAAACTCCAGTGGTTGGAAATTCTGCTGGTGTAAAATCCATAGCTGCAAACTCCTTTCCTGTGATCCGGACTTGGATCGTAGTGCGTGATGATTCGGGATCCTCACGATCACTTAAGTGTTTTCATATCCGAGCTTCAGGGTGACCAGAGAATCATCATCCAGAACCTCGCCCTTTTTGTAGATATAATCGCGGATCAGCACTTTCAGCTTTTCGTCAACGGCAGAACTCGAATAGATCGTGTCCGGAACCGACTTTACGAATTCCTTGAGATCTGTTCCGGCAGTTCCCTCCGGACACGGAAGCGAAGCCTGACGGCACGCCATGCCGACTGCGCAGGATAATTCCATATGGTTGATCAGTCTCGCCGGTGTCTCAAAATTTTTGATCTTAATTTTCACGGACATCGGGACAAGCGTATGTACCATCGGACGGATCTCCTTTCTGTCCCTCGCGTTCACGGACCATCTTCCAGATCAGGTCGTGCATCCACTGGACGGTCTCCTGAAGCTTTGAATTTTCGTCCTTTAAACGGGCAATTTCGGCTTCCAGTTCCTGGATTTTTGCATCTTTTTCTTCGGACATGGTAAAAACCTCCCTGAAAACTGTATGAGAACAGAACAAGTATAACATCAGAATGGAAACATGTCCAGTGGAGGAGCGGGCAAAACAGGCGGAAAAAGAATGATTGATTCAAGTGTGACTTTGAGATATAATAAATTTTGGTAACTATTCAGTACCTTCATAGTTACGTGCAAAAATCCATTCCAGATCAGCTTCGCTGATGGGATTTTTGCCTTCCAGCCTATGTTTCCTTACGGTCAGAGCAGCAAGTGCGCAGACCTACTGAACAGTTACAAATTTTGTTTCTATTTCTGCGAGAAAATACATAAAAAGAGGAACATGAAATATGAGTTCAGTTTTACTAAAAGCGGGCTGCTTTTTCCTGATCATCCTGATGGGATATGGTCTGAAAAAAATTGGTCTTTTAAGCCAGTCGGATCTTCCGGTCTTCTCGAAGCTCGTCACGAAGATCACACTCCCGGCAGCGATCATCCATAACTTCAGCCAGGCGACCATGGATGTCTCCATGCTGGTGATCGTGCTGATCGGTTTCCTGTGCAGCGGTGCGTATGCGGTGATCGGATACGGACTTTTTGCGAAAGGGACGAGGGACCAGAAGGCGTTTGGCCTCGTAAACGCGTCGGGATACAATATCGGCTGCTTTACGATGCCTTTCGTCCAGGGATTCTTAGGAGCGCCGGGCGTGGCCTGTACCAGCCTTTTTGATACGGGAAACGCGGTGGTCTGTACTGGTGGTTCCTATGCGGTGGCTGCGTCAGTGGCAGGAAAAGGCGGTGCCGGAGATAAGCATCAGATCCGGAGGATCGTGATCCAGCTCTTAAAATCCATCCCGTTTGACTGCTATGTAATTATGACAGCACTGACGATGGCGGGACTCCGTATTCCGGTCTTCATGGACCAGGTAGCTGAGACTGTGGGGAACGCCAACACCTTCCTCTCTATGACCATGATCGGTCTCGGACTGGAGTTACATATGACGAGAGAGCAGACGGGCAGTGTTGCGAAGATCCTGGGAACGAGATTTGCAGTTTCTGCAGTCCTGGCAGTTTTGTTTTATCAGTTTCTGCCGTTTTCCCTGGAGATCCGCAGAACCCTGGCAATCCTGATGTTTGGCCCGGTATCGGCCCTTGGCGTTCCGTACACCTCCATGCTTGAGGGAGATGTGAACCTTGCCAGCGCGGTGAACTCGGCATCAATCATTCTCGGAATCGTGAGCCTGACAGCGGCGATCATCATCTTCTAAGAAATTTATAGTCGTGCATAGGGCGGCATCAGGTATACCGCGGAGGCGCTGCATAGCTGTATCGCACAAAATAAGGAGGAACACAATGGAATTACGGAACGAAAAGGACGCGCGGTTTATCATCCGGCATCATGTGACGGAAGAAAAGCTGCTTCATCTGGAAAAGGGAGTCCGGAAACTCGGTTTCCAGTCCGGCGGAAAGAGGATCATGTCGATCTTTCTTGGGCTTTTCCTGCTCTGCATGGCAGCAAAAGTCGTAATCGGCGGAACGATCGGGGACGCACTCATGATGATCGGCATTCTCTGTGCCATGGGATTCGTGTTTGGAACCTATGCCCTTTTGAAAGGCTGGCTGGACGCGAAAAAGCAGATCCATCTCCAGTTCGAGGCGGGCAAGATGGAAGATAACTATCAGTGGGAATACCGGTTCTACGAGGATGGATATGAGGTTATCGGAAAGAATGAGAAATCCCGTGTGCAGTATAAAAACGTGGGACGCCTTATTGATATGTCCGGTATGTATGTGCTGGTGGAGCGCGGAAATGTGGTGCGTTACTTCATGAAGGATGACGCGGTACAGGGAAATTCCGCGGAGCTTGCAGGATTCCTGACAGAAAAGTGCCATCTTCCGATGGAACAGATCGCAGTACGATAGGAGGTGCGGGATGGAACCGATATACGCAGTAAAATCTACATATGATGAAGATATGTTTTATCACCAGGTTGTGGCTTCCAAGCCGCGGATGATGCCGAAGGAGAACGATGGGAAGAAGATCAAGTTCCAGCTTCCTGATTTCGGACTGAAAGATACTTTGATGGCGCTTCTTGTGGGCGCAGCTGTTTACATGGCGTTCGGACAGCTTGATCAGTCCACGAGGATCCTGCAGGCGGTGCTTTGTGGACTTGTGGCGGCTGTAGTACTTCGGCGAATGAATGAGAGACAGAACGGGGAGACTTCCGGAAAGAAGGCGAATTCCGTATCTGCCGATAAAAATCAGGCTCTGCAGCTTCTGGAGAGCTCTGGATTAAAGGGTGACCGATGCACCATGAATTTTTTTGAGG
The DNA here is from genome assembly GCF_003435225.1 of Clostridium sp. AF28-12. NCBI lineage: Bacteria > Bacillati > Bacillota > Clostridia > Eubacteriales > Clostridiaceae > Clostridium > Clostridium sp. AF28-12. Next base: position 174,125 of record NZ_QWGJ01000004.1, read on the forward strand.
ACACCTTTACGGTGGAGCGGCCTGGCATCATCACGGAGTACCAGTACGAGGGAATCGCATGGATCAAAGAGACCAGCAAGTATTATATGATCTTTTGGAACAGATCCCTCGCGATCCCGGTGGAGAAGGCGGGATTCTACCGCGGAAAGAAGGAGACATTCGGATCTTTCCTTGAAAAACGGTGCAATAAGGTGATCGAGAAGGTAAGAAACGTATAGACGGACGGAGGACCATTTCTATATGGAAGTCCATAGTTCCGAACGGTGGAGCTGTGTAAAATTAAATGGAGAGGATCTTTTGGGGATGAAAATAAAAAAAGAAGAGAAAATGCAGATCGAAAAGCTGCCGACATTGAAGTTAAAATATACGCTGGTCGTGCCGTTCATGGGAATCGTGGATGCGCTGACTATGGGGAGCTTCTTTATGAATCCGGCGGCAGATGGAAAACTGCTCATCAAGGCGTTCTATGTGATCTGCGGAATTGCGGGGATTTTATTTGCACTGTGGGGACTTTTGTGGAAGACTACGATTGACGGCAAGACGATCAAGGTAAACCCGGTAATAGGAAAGAAAAAGGTGGTCCCGTTTTCAGATCTGAAAAAAGCGGTTGTTTATAAGAAGAAAAAGACGGGATCTATCGTGAGTTATGAGCTGATCGATAAGAATAACCAGTCCATCGTTACGATCTATCCGCTTATGAAGGACAGCAGTACATTGATGGAGAGATTGAAACGCCTGAAATATCCGGTGGAGGAAGCGTAAGGCAGAAATCCCATCAGGGAAGCTGAACTGGAATGGATTTTTGCGCGTAACTATGAAGGTACTGAATAATTATGCTGGTTTTAGGAAAAATCCCGGGAGAGTGAATGCTTCGGGATCTTTCTGCGCATAATGACCTCTGATGAAACAGGAAAAAGGAGGCCATTTTATGACAAAACTGGATTGTACCGTGACGACATGTGTCCATAATGCGGAGAAGTGCTGCTGCAAGAGCGGAATCCTCGTGGAGGGAGCGCAGGCGAAGAACTGCTGTGATACCTGCTGCGGAAGCTTTGAGGAGAACAGGGGCGGTCTTTTTAAGAATCTTTTTAAGACGCCGGAATCAAAGCTTGAGGTGGAATGTGATGTAGCGAACTGTCTCTACAATGATGACCATCAGTGCAGGGCAGAGCGGATCACGATCGCCGGGGACGGCGCCATGGCTGTCGGGCAGACGGAATGTGCAAGCTTTAGGGAGAAGTAGGAATAATGAAGGAACTGGCTGCGGAGAAAGCTGATGACAGCAGACTGACCGTTGCCGGTTCCTTTTTTACTTAGCAGGAAAGCCGCTGTTTTGCCTGAAAGAAAGGCACTATGGATTTGCGATATGGGTCTTTGCAAAGATAGATCCATGGGAGCAGTATGAAAGGTCTGTGGAGAATACCGGGCAGAATCATGGAAGGTGCACTTGAACCGAAAAAAGTATTGGAAATTCTGGGAAAAGTGATTGACAAAACGATAGCGGTATAGTAAAATAACAAAAGTTGTGAGAACAACTGACAGGAAAGCAGGTATCCGCCTCACCCTGGCACGAGTAAGTGACCCGGGTTCATAGACATCGGTTTTTATCATGCAGCAGCATGCCAAACCAATGCAGTTACGAGCGGATAGTTACCTATCTGCTTTTTCTTTTCTATCGACATATGTAGAGTATGAGAGTTGGAGGTGTACGGCTATTAGCGAGTTAATGATTAACGAGCAGATCCGTGATAAGGAAGTTCGTTTAATTGGAGAAAATGGTGAGCAGCTTGGAATCATGTCTGCAAAAGACGCTTATAAAATGGCGAGAGACGCAGAACTGGATCTTGTAAAGATTGCTCCGGCAGCGAAGCCGCCGGTATGTAAGATCATTGATTACGGTAAGTACAAGTATGAGATGATCCGTAAGGAGAAGGAAGCGAAAAAGAAGCAGAAGACGATCGAGGTGAAGGAAGTACGTCTTTCCCCGAACATCGATACAAACGATCTTAATACAAAGATCGGATCTGCGAGAAAGTTCATCGAAAAAGGCAACAAGGTAAAAGTTACGCTTCGTTTCCGCGGTCGTGAGATGGCTCATATGAACCAGACAAAGTATATTCTGGATGATTTCGCTGAGAAACTTTCCGATATCGCTGTTGTCGATAAGCCTTCCAAGGTAGAGGGAAGAAGCCTGGTAATGTTTTTAACTGCAAAACGATAAGGGAACAATTTTAAGGAGGAAACAACAATGCCTAAAATGAAAACAAGCAGAGCAGCTGCAAAACGTTTCAAAAAGACCGGAACTGGTCAGTTAGTGAGAAATAAAGCTTATAAGTCCCATATCTTAACTAAGAAATCCACAAAGCGTAAGAGAAATCTTAGAAAAGACATCGTTACCGATATCACAAACAGCAAGGTAATGAAGAAGATTTTACCGTATTTATAATTTGTTTCGGAAGTAAGATTAAGGAGGAAATTAAGCAATGGCAAGAATTAAAGGTGGCTTAAACGCCAAGAAGAGACATAACAGAGTGCTCAAGTTAGCCAAAGGTTACAGAGGAGCTCGTTCCAAACAGTATAGAGTAGCAAAACAGTCCGTTATGAGAGCATTAACAAGCTCCTACGCTGGCAGAAAAGAGAGAAAGAGACAGTTCAGACAGCTCTGGATCGCTCGTATCAACGCTGCAGCAAGAATCAACGGCCTTTCCTACAGCAAGTTCATGTACGGCTTAAAGCAGGCTGGTGTTGTTATGAACCGTAAGGTATTATCCGATATGGCTATCAATGACGCAGAGGGCTTTGCAAAGCTTGCTGAGTTAGCAAAAACAAAATTGGCTTAATTAGTCGATGAGAATAGAAAAAACCTTTCCGGTGGAGTGATCTGCCGGGGAGGTTTTTTTGCGTTTTTTGGGGAGAGGCTCATAGTGGTGGGAGTTACGCGCCGACGGGCCTCCGGGCGCGGACGCTTCACGGGATTCCGGGAGGGTTCCTCTAAGCTCCCTCCACCCAGGCTCGTCCGTGCCCGGATGCCCGTCGGCGCTGTGTATTGGCGGGATGAGGGAAGGAAAAGGAAGGGTGTGGAGGGAGAGATGGGATTGGCGGAAGCCAGACGATACGCGGGGCCCTTTGGGCGCCGCGGCATCGCGAGATTGTTGATGTGAAACTAAAAAAAGGCTTAGGTCTTTCGACTTAAGCCTTCGTGCAGAAGAAGGGACTTGAACCCTCATGATATTGCTATCACACGGACCTGAACCGTGCGCGTCTGCCAATTCCGCCACTTCTGCATCTCGTCAGATGACGTATCTCATTGACAAAACATATTATAGTATAAGGCGTGGGATTTGTCAAGAGTTTTTTAAATATTGCTAAAAAAACATTTTTTTTAAAAAATTCAAAAAAGTACTTGTCAAACAGAAAGAACTATGGTATATTAATATGCGTCGGTGAGAGATACAAAATCTTGAAACACCCGATACGCGGAAGTGTCGGAACTGGCAGACGAGCAAGACTAAGGATCTTGTGGTGGTTACATCGTGTGGGTTCAAGTCCCATCTTCCGCACCAGATAATGATAATCCGAACCCGGTTCCAATCGGGGACGGCTTCGGATTTTTAGTATATCTTTAGTGCTAAAGCAAAAGCGGCGGTATCGTGAGTGATACCGCCGCTTTTGTCATACGCTTCTTTCCTTTTCCGTTTCCTTTGCCCTCTGTGCTTTCCATTCTTCAAATTCTTTTTTACCCTCCGGGCTTTCAAAGAATTTTTGGATTTCGGGAAGTAAGCACCGGGCAAGGGCTTCTATCTCATGCTGGGGGATATTTGTGTCCGGTTGCTTTTTTGCCATATATTGCCTTTCTCTGTATTCAGTTTTCAAGGTACAATGCCGCTGTGCGGCGTGAAATGTTTTCTGTCATCAATCACCTTTCCTTTGTGTGCCGCTGTTGGCGTTTCAGTTCTGCCAGTACCTCCGGCGGGATACGGTCTACCAACCGCTGAATATCTTTCAGCTCGCTTTCCAGCTTTGCCCGTTCCATCGTATCTTTCATTTTGCCTTTTTCGCTGGCTTTGGCTCTGGCTTCCAACTGTTCATTTTCTGCTAAAAGGTCGTTTATCGTGACCTTGTATTTTTTGAGCTGCCCGGAGAAGTTCTCCATCTGCGGAAACCACTTTTTCAGCAGGGAGAGGGCTTCCTCTTTCTTCTTTCCGGCGTTGAACGGGGTAATACCGTCCAGTGTGGCTTCAATGGCTCTTGCCTGTTTGGAGAGATTGACCGCCTGCTTGAACAGACGGGTGGGGATATGCTTCCTGCCTGTCTTGCTGGCACTTTCCCCACGCTCCAAATCTGGATATTTCTCCACCATATAGGCGTGAAAGTCGTCCTGCCATTTTGTGAGGTTGGCTCTGTTCCCGATAATCTCCTTTGCACACAGGCGGTTGTCCTCTGTCAGCGGGACAAAGACCAAATGCAGGTGGGGTGTTTTCTCGTCCATGTGTACTACCGCCGATACGATATTTTCTTTCCCTACCCGCCCGATTAAGAAATCAGCCGCCCTCTGGAAAAATTCCTGTATCTCCTTTGGGGACTTCTTCTTGAAAAACTCCGGGCTGGCGGTAATCAGCGTATCCACAAACCGGGTGCTGTCCTTACGGGTACGGCAGCCAGCCTGTTCAATGCGGTTTTGAATGAAGTGGTAATATCGTCCCTCTGGCTTGACGATGTGGAAATTGTACTTGCTCCGGCTGGTGTCAATGTCGGGATTGCTGGCGTACTGTTCCTTTTGCCGTTCGTGATGGGCTTCCAGTGGTCTTGCCGGATTGCCCTTGTGTTTTTCAAATCGCAAAATTGCATGTTGTGCCATGAAACTCCTTTCCCCATTCCGTTCCTTTCCGGGACTTTTCCACAGGAAAATCCCGCAGAAAATATCTCGGATAGGAAGGGAATGGATAGAATATAAATCAATATTTTTATCTCTGTATTTCTATATACCGTCTGGTTTTCGTACTTCAAGAGGATTGATTATCGTACTTGTGGAGTGCGGTTTTTAGTCCTCCGGAGTTCCATAACCGGATTTCTTGAAGTCGGTGTTTGGAACCGCTTCATAGGATTTCGGGTAAATGCGGTTGGGTTTTCCACAGCCCTGTTTCTGGATTTCCACCAGTCCGGCATATTGCAGCTCCCGCAGGGTGTTGACCGCTTTCTGCCGCCCGCAGTGGAGCAGCTCCACTACCTCATTGATGGGATAGTAGAGGTAAATGCGCCCATATTCGTCCGCCCAGCCGTTTTTCCGGGACAGGTCTGTCCGGCGTAGGATAAAGGCATACAATACCTTTGCTTCGTTGGACAGTGGCGTGAATGTGGGGGCTTCAAAAAGAAAATTGGGAAGCCGGGTAAAGCTGACCGCCTTTTCTGGCTGATGGATATAAATGGTGTTTGTCATATCGTGTTTTGTGGACGGTTAGAACCCCGTTTTCTGGGGCAGACGGTAGTTTCTATTGCCTGTCCCTGTTCTGTGCTTGCAAAGCCTTGTAAATCAAGGACTTTTCAGCCCCTAACTGTCCACACAAGACCTCCTTTTCCGTTCACTTTCTGTTTTCTGCCGCCTGTGAACTCTGGCGGCACAGCCGGGACAGTATTTCGCCCGGTTGGACTTTGGGACGAACACTCTGCCGCAGACCGCACAGCGTTTTAGCTCCTTATCCCGGAAAATCTCTGCTTCCAGCGTTCCGATTTGCGGTAAGACCGATCAGCGGAACCACTTGCAGCAGACCGAGAAAGAAATGGTCTGGGGACAGGTGTGGGTGTCCCCATCGTCAAGGAGCATACAGTTACCGTCCTCATAACAGCAGCACTCCCGGCGGATCAGGGCGTTTGCCTGTTTCCTCTGTGCTGGTGTCATGCGGTAAAGGGAACTGTCCAGCTTGCGCTCTATGGGCGGCAGTCGTTTATATGGGTTCTCTCTCATGTGTTCCCTCCATTTTTCCTTAGCCGTTCTCCCTGAAAAGGTTTCCTGCCCCATTTCTGCGGCGTGTTCCAGCGTTGGCACGCTCCCCGGACTTCGGGACATTTTGTCCCGAAGTGGCTCGTTGCGGTGCTTCCCCTGCCGGGGTATTCCTTTTCGGACGGTCATTCTGTTTTCAAGGTGCAGCTCATCGATGAACTACCCTAAGTCTACACCTAAATGACCGCCCACCCCGTATATCCATAAGGTCGGAAATCAGCCCAGAAAACTCTCTATTTCCACGCTCTCGGAATTGTGGTAAAATGGAAAAAACAGAATGCCATTTTCGTTTAGGGAGGGCTCTATGTCAAAATTAAGTGATTTAATAAATGCGGAAGATAGTTTTCTGGTAAAATTAAGATGTGAAAATACTTTTGACGAAACGAAATATTTAGAAATTAAAAATCAAATCCTTATTGAAATGCCAAAGTGGAGAACACAGGGATTTATTTTGAATTGTGATGTTGAAGTGTTAATTAGCTTGATTGACCAATTAGCGGGAGGAAGCCGCTTCTTTAGCGAGGAAACAGCAATCAGGGTTGAGGATGCTTGTATGGAAATAGAAGAAATTATAAACTGTTTAGGAAGTTAAGTCGTCATATATTAAGTAGACAAGGAGGGAGAGCATGGAACTATCCATACAAGAACGATTGAAAGACCTGCGTGTGGAGCGTGGGCTGACGCTGGAGCAGCTTGAAGAACAGGTAAATCTCTCCAAGTCTGCGCTGGGAAGTTATGAAGCAAAGGACTTCAAGGACATCAGCCACTATGCCATTATCAAGCTGGCGAAGTTTTACGGCGTGACCGCCGATTATCTGTTGGGGCTGTCCCAAACAAGAAATCACCCAAACGCCGATCTTGCAGACCTGCGTTTGAGTGATGATATGATTGAACTATTGAAAAGTGGGCTGGTGGATAATTCTCTCTTGTGTGAGTTGGCGACACACCCGGATTTCCCCCAACTCATGGCTGACCTCGAAATCTATGTGAACGGTATCGCTGGCAAACAGGTGCAGAGTGCAAATGCCATAGTGGACGCTGTGAGTGCAACGATTATGAAGCAGCACAATCCCGGCTTGTCCGACCCGCAGTTAAGACAGCTTATCGCCGCTCATATTGACGATGACAGTTTTTGCCGCTATGTGATACAGCAGGACATAAACAAGATAGCCCTCGACTTGCGAGAAGCTCATAAGGACGATTTTTTCAGCGTCCCAGAGGATAACCCACTGGAAGATTTCTTGCAGACTGTTGACGAAACTGCCAACCCGGACAGCGACCCGGAGCAAGCGGCTTTGGCGTTTATCTGTAAGCGGCTCAAGCTGAATTTGAAAAAGCTGTCCGAGGAAGAAAAGAAGTGGCTGAAAAAGATTGCACAGAAGTCGGACTTGCTGAAAAATCCAAACCCACAGCGGGGGCGGAAGTAAAAAGACAAATTGGAGTAGGAGGAAAAATAAAATGACAAAAGAAAATCAAGCATATATCAGCACTTTGGATATTCATGACATACCATGGCACCGCCTTACTACTGCCTATGGTCGAGGGACAGCTTTTCCAGCTCACTTTGAAATACTTATGAAGATGAACGATTTAGAGCAGGTCAAAAGTGCCCTCTATGAGTTGACTACAAACATGGAACATCAGAGTACTTTATGGCACGCCACGCCTTTTGGTATGGTGTTCCTAAGCCGTATTTTAGAAAAGGCTCTGGCTGAAAGTGAGAGGAACTCTGTTGCTTATTTTTTAGTTGGGGAACTTTTGGACTTTTTTACCTGTATTCTTCAATGTTACAATGATGGGAATGAAATGGAACACGCTGCACCGCTTCCGCTATTCTCCGATTTATTAAAAGAAGAATATTTGTGGTCGGAGGAATATGACGAGGAAGAAGATGAAATGCGGTATGAGGAAGAAGATGTATTTCCCGACAATTTATTTTATAGTTTCTATTATTATTCGTGGCAAGCGGTTTTAGCCTATCAAAGTTCATTAGAACAATTAGCTTCAAAAGAATTTGTACCTAAGATAGATATACTTATGAGTAAACTATGATTACCATCTGTTGAGGAGATAGCAAAGTCAGCCAAGCCAGTCAACGGTCAAGATGAACGGCACATAAATGTGCCGCCGTTGACAGTCCCGCCTGTCTTTGCTGATGGGCAATCAAGGCGGGAAAGCCCTAAAATGGCTTCCTGCCCAGTTCTAAGAGCTGGATTAAAGGGATTTCGGAGAAGTCTGACTTGCTGAAAAATCCATTCCCACAGAGGGAGAGGAAATGAAAAAATTAACAAATCAGAATTGGAGGGAACTCAAAATGGAGAAGGTAAAGGAATTCTTATTGGCACCAGATGAAAACAAAGATGATTTTTGGGAAAGTGATTTTCTTATCTGGGTGGACTGGCGAGATTTCGATGACTCTATTATCAAATATTTCAATGATAAACTTCCTGATGAAGATAAAATTCAGTTCGAGTGTGTGGAAATAGAAAAAGAGAGAGAAATTGATATTTTCTTGTGCAAGAATGGTGTTAAAACAACAATTCCTTATGCAGAAGATTGTACCGATAGAGATACAACCTTGAAAAGTATTCAAGAGTATATATCTCCGAAGTATCAAGTGCGTTGGTATATGGATTCGCTCGGCAGTGATACGCTCGCTTTCTGCATTGGACTTACTTCACAATGGGAGCAGTTAGAACAAGAATTTGGCTCAGAAAAGGTGGCTTATTATTTTGCACCGATACAGGCAGATAGCGTAATGTTTGAAATGGACATGGATGAAGTTTTCGATTTGTTAGAGCAAAGAGGAGAAGCCTAGCTTCCAAGTTTATCGGGGATAAATAGCAAAGTCAGCCGAGCCAGTCAACGGTCAAGATGAACGGCGCACAAATGCGCCGCCGTTGACAGTCCCACCCGCCTTTGCTGATGGGCAATCAAGGCGGGAAAGCCCTAAAATGGCTTCCCGCCCATTTCAATTTTGAGAGAAAAATCTGTCTGCTTTGCGTGAGTGCGCCCACAAGTTTGGGACACTTTGTCCCGAAGTCCGGCGTGGGACGAGGGACGGGGGCTTTCATATACGCCCTGTCTGCTGATGAAAGCAGTCCTGCGCTTGCGGCTCCACGCCACGCAATCACAGCCCTGTTTTCCTGCTGCTTCAAATGTGCTTGCCCGACCCGGCGGCAACCTCATTTTCACAGCAACGCCGACAGAGCGTATAACACACTACACTTTGCAAGCAAAGTCGTGTGCCAAAGGGGTACCCTTTGGAAACCCTATTTTGTGGTCGTGTGTAGCCACACTTCCTCCAAAATGCAAAATAAGCGGTTGCAATCTGCTGTAAAACCACAGCCGGATTGACCGCTTATTTTGTTATAGCCCTCCCCGTTTTCTCTATCCGATTTACGAATATGTTTATCGAAAATATGCTCAATACGGGTTGAAAGAAAACCGCAAAAGTGATATACTAAGCATAGAGGAAACAAGGAGGTTACAGTCCATGAAAGAATTAGGAGAACGCCTGCGGAGATTAAGAGAAAGTGTGAAGCTGTCACAGGTAAAGATGGCGGAACTTTTGGGAGTGAAGCAGTCCAGTATCAACCGTTATGAGCAGGGGCAGTCAGCCCCCTCTTTGGAAACGCTTGTAAGGTATGCGGATTATTTTGATGTATCATTGGATTACCTGCTTGCCCGGACAGACAATCCGCAAGGCAAGCTATATGAACACCATCCGAAGATTGTGCCGGGAAGCGAGGAAATGAAACAGTTTATTGAAATGTGTTTTGACCCGCAATCCCCGCTGAATGAAAAATTAAAACAGACGCTTCTTGAAATGATGGAGGTGGAAAGAAAATGAAAGGTGTGATTTATGCCCGTTATTCTTCCGATAATCAAAGAGAAGAAAGTATTGAGGGACAGTTGCGGGAATGTAAGGAGTATGCAGAGCGCAACGATATAACAATTTTAGGGACTTATATTGACCGGGCATTGTCAGCAAAAACAGATAACCGCCCCGAATTTCAGCACATGATTAAAGACAGCGCAAAAGGCTTGTTTGATGTTGTCCTTGTGTGGAAATTAGACCGCTTTGCCCGAAACCGTTACGACAGTGCACGATATAAAAACATTTTGAAAAAGAATGGTGTGAAAGTCATTTCCGCAAGGGAAAATATCTCCGAGGGTAGCGAGGGAATTATTCTGGAAGCCATGTTGGAGGGATATGCGGAATACTATTCTGCGGAGCTTTCTGAAAAGGTTATCCGGGGACTGACCGACAATGCGCTGAAATGTAAGTACAACGGCGGTACTGTTCCGATGGGATATTATATTGACGAACAACAGTATTATCAAATCGACCCCAAGACTGCCCCGGTAGTGCTGGAAATGTTTACAAAGTACAGCGAGGGCGCAACTATGCAGGAGCTTGTTAATCTATTGAACAGTCGGGGTATGCGTTCCATTCGTGGCGGGAAAATTACGCTGAATATTATGAACCACCTTTTGAAGAACCGTCGCTATATGGGCGAGTACAGTTATCGTGATGTAGTCAAGGAGGACGGTATTCCGACGATTGTCCCAAAAGAATTATTTGAACGGGTACAGGAACGGCTGGCGAAGAACAAAAAGGCTCCTGCCCGTCACAAAGCCGAGGACGATTACCTTTTGACAACGAAGTTGTACTGTGGGAAATGCGGCTCCTTTATGGTGGGAGAAAGCGGCACAAGCCATACAATGAAAGTACACCGTTATTATCGCTGTGTAAATACCAAGAAAAAGAAGCTCTGCGACAAGAAAGCGGTCAAGAAAGATTGGATTGAAGATTTGGTTGTCAACTATACCATGAAAGCAATTATGAATGATGAAGTTATGGAACGGCTGATTGATACGCTAATGGAATTGCAGAAGAAAGAAAGCACCGATTTGCCCCTTTTGAAAAAGCAGCTTGCAGAAACGGAAAAAGGTATTAACAATATGCTCAACGCCATTCAAGCAGGGATTTTTACCCCGTCTACCAAGCAAAGGCTGGACGAGTTGGAGGAAACTAAGAGCCAGCTTGAAGTCAGCATTTTGCAGGAAGAAATGCACAAGCCCCTGCTTACAAGAGAACAGATAGCATTTTTCATTTACCGTTTCCGCAAATTTGATGTGACAAAGCGGGAACAGCGGCAAAGACTGATTGACAGTTTTGTAAATGCGGTGTATCTTTATGAGGACAAGATAATCCTTACTTTCAACTATAAGGACGGTTCTAAGACCATCACGCTGGCGGAGGTTGAGGGTTCGGATTTATCCGTACTCGGTGCACGAAAGACTCAAGTCGAAAGACTTGAGTCTTTTTGCGTTATAGAGAAAATAGCGATAGATGTGGAGAGCCTGGTGATTGAGGTGATGGTACTGGAATTGTCAAATTAATGTATGAATGCGTATTTTGAGGAAAATGCCACGCAAAGTGTAACATGGAGAGAAGGAAGCGCGGTTGCGATGAGCACCAGCGGGAAGCGCTATATTCGGCATTTGTGGGAAGAGCAGGAGAAAAGGCGATGGAAATTTAAGATAGATGATATTTCTGAAGGATGACTGCAGAAGATGTTTTGTGAGATATAGCCGTAGAGATCATTGCATGATATCTTTGGGATGGGTCTTACTGTGGAGATGATCTCTTTAGCGGATTTCGGTTATGCCATGGGATAGAATATAGTACAAATTGAGTGAAAAAAATATGTTATTAAAAAAATAAAAAAAGTTTAAAAAAGTACTTGCCAAACAGAAAGAACTATGATATATTAATATGCGTCGGTGAGAGATACAAAATCTTGAAACACCCGATACGCGGAAGTGTCGGAACTGGCAGACGAGCAAGACTAAGGATCTTGTGGTGGTTACATCGTGTGGGTTCAAGTCCCATCTTCCGCACGAAAGACTCAAGTCGAGAGACTTGAGTCTTTTTGCGTTATAAAAGCTACTTTTTTCAGGGGTTATGACAAAAGAGTAAGGGACCAATCGTTAAATAGGTGTGTGAATATGTTTTGCACAGAAAATTTCAACACGCCGCTGTCAGACAGAGAGCGGAAGAGTGCACTGGAGACATGGATCGAGCTGATACAGCCGGGGGAGACCATGAAATCGGTAGGCTGCGAATGGACCGATGATGGAAAAATATCAGCCGAGAGGGAAGGAGAGAGGCTGGTATGAGGATCAGGGAGAAGAATACCTCTTCATCAAAGCCCTGGCAGTGAGTTGCGGAGAGTCCGAGAGGAAGAGGGAGAAAAACTCTGTAAACAGGTCCAACTGTGATCATTAAGGGCGATGAGCTTATGAATCAGGCTTGTCGCTTTTTGTTTTGACAACACAAATGATCCGGGGGAAGTTTTATAGAAATGTAAAGAAAAATCAATAGGTCTGTCATGAAAGTTGTGATAAGATATTAGAACAGAGGGACGATTCGGAACGTAATACTGAGATGTGCGCGCGGAAGGATCGGAATACCGGAAAGACATCATACATGACAATAGAAGAGAGGTTTTACATATGCCGGAATTAAGCAGAAGAGTACAGACATTTACAGACTCCGTCATCCGCAGGATGACAAGGATCAACAATATGACACCGGGAAGCATCAACTTAAGTCAGGGATTCCCGGATTTTGATCCGCCGCAGGAGATCCTGGACGCGTTAAAGGAAGCGGCGGAGCATGGTCCGCACCAGTATTCCATCACCTTTGGGGCGAAGAATTTCCGGGACGCGCTGGCAGAAATGTATACAAAGAAATTTGCCCGTGAGATCGATCCGGAAAAGGAGATCGTTGTGACCTGCGGGGGAACGGAAGCGATGATGGCGGCGATGATGACCGTGTGCAATCCGGGAGATAAGGTCGCGGTGTTCAGCCCGTTCTATGAGAACTATGGGGCGGACGCGATCCTCTCCGGGGCAGATCCGGTCTATGTGCCGCTTGTGCCGCCGGATTTCCATTATGACAGCGAAGCTCTGGAACGGGCGTTTCAGGCCGGTGCGAAGGCACTGATCCTATGTAATCCGTCGAATCCCTGTGGAAAAGTATTTACGATGGAAGAGATGGAGGAGATCGCGGAGCTCGCAAAGCGGTATGACGCCTTTGTGATCACGGACGAGGTGTACGAGTACATTATCTACGGTGAGAACCGCCATATCTCCATGGCTGCTTTGCCCGGAATGTATGAGCGGACGATCACCTGCAGCTCCCTCTCAAAGACATACTCCATGACCGGATGGAGACTCGGCTATCTGATCGGACCGGAACATGTGATCGAGGCGGCGAAGAAGGTCCATGATTTCCTGACCGTAGGCGCTGCGGCACCGCTTCAGGAAGCGGCAGTCACTGGTCTGAAATTTGGACCAGCGTACTATCAATGGTTAAAGGATCTCTACACAGAAAAGAGAGATTATCTCTGTGGAAGGTTGGAGCAGATGGGACTTTTCCACACGACACCTCAGGGCAGCTATTTTGTTCTCGTTGATATCTCGGGATTTCTTGAGAAGCCGGAGTTTACCGGCTGGACAGATTTGGAATTCTGTGAATGGATGATAAAGAATTACGGTGTGGCAGCTGTGCCGGGTTCCAGCTTCTTTAAGGAGCCGGTAAACAATTACATCCGTCTGCATTTTTCCAGAGGGAAAGAGACGCTTGAGGCAGCTGCTGACCGTCTGGAAAAGATGGCAAAAGATTACGGATTTTGTTAGTTATCCCTTTTGTTTCTGTTTCGGACGTACTTTAAGATCAGCGCGTAGCCGTAGAGCATCACCGGGATGACGATGACGCAGAACAGGAGCGCCAGGATGACATTCTCCGGGCCACCGGTGAAGGTCAGGACGATGAGGGCGAGGAAGACCGCGGCGATGATGAGGATCCCGGCCCAGGCGAAAAATCGTTTCATATATTTAGGTTCCTTTCATGTACATACTTTGAGTTCCTGTTTAGTATAAGGTATTTTAAAGCGGGATTCAAGATAATGAGGCATAAAGAATGTAATTCCGGTTCCGGAAGGAAGATTTTTGAACAGAATATATTGTAACCATTCAGCAGGTCTGCGCACTTGCTGCGCTGATCGTAAGAAAACATAGGCCGGAAGACAAAAATCCCATCAGCAAAGCTGATCTGGAATGGATTTTTGCGCGTAACTATGAAGGTACTGAATAGTTACCAGCATTTGATAAAAACGGAAAGGAGGAGTGACCATGAAGAAAAAACGAACACTTATCCTGATCGGCGCTGTCGGCATCCTGCTTGCTGTGCAGACTATAACATCTTTCGCTGCGGATGGAAAATGGACGCTCACGGATGCCGGTTACACCTTCACATACTCGGATGGGCGCAAAGCCCGGGGTACCTGGGAGGATATCGACGGCGAGTGGTACCATTTTGACAGAAACGGAATCATGGAGACCGGATGGAAGACGGTGGGAAACATCCGTTACCATTTCAACCAGGACGGTTCCCTCTCCGAGGGCTGGCAGTACGACGGTCCGGGCGGCGGAAACTGGTACTACTATGATTCCGCGGGGAACGCGAAGATCCAGTGGTTTCAGGATAAGGGAAACTGGTACTGGTTTGACTCGGACGGAAAGATGAACAAGGAAGCTGTCCGCACAATAAAAGGAAAGACATACGCGTTCCGCCCGGATGGAAGCATGCGGGTAAATGAGTACGCGGGCTTTTCCTACACCGACTACGACGGACAGCCGGATCCGGCGGGGGATATTCTGGCGGTCAACGCGGATGGAACGGCGAAGACGGTGAGCGAGGCCGAGAAAAATGAGATCGCCGTGTATATCAACGCCTTCCCGGATGGTTGGAGAAAGAAGTTCCGGGATGACGGATGGAGGTTTGTGTACTGTCCGTCGGGCGGGGCATATAGAACCTTCAAAGATAAGGGGGGAAACGTACTCTATTCCTGCAATTATTCTCTGGATGAGGAGAAGAAAGAACTCCGGTTTTCGAAAACAGATGCCGTGAAGGGCGGATTCGGGGCGTATGTCTATGAAAATTCCGGGGATGAGATGAAGAAAGACCAGTTCCCAAAGGCGGCGAGGTACCGGTTTGCGGAGATCGCCCAGGCGACGGGCCTGCCGGAAGGCGCGAAGAGAGAGTATGACGTGATCTTTGGAGCGCTGTTTCATATATATCAGGACCCGGATGCCTGGAACGCGCTGAAAGCAAAAGCTTCAGATATTACTTGGACTATCGAGCGGATCGCGGATAACCGGTCGGCGGATGGACGTCTGGACTTAGAGTAGGAAAATATAATACTTTGAGGCGAAACTGCAAAGCAGGCAAAAATGAAAGTAGAACATACGTACGAATAAACTTTGGTTTCACTTGACGAACACCACACAATCTGTTACTATACACATATAACAAATGGAATACTATGATACTGGAAACGCATAAACGGTCCCGGCATCAAAAATATTAAGAAAAAAGATGGTGATCAAATGGTACTGAAGATCGATTTTGACAGTGAGGAAGCACTCTATACCCAGCTCTGCAACCAGATCATCTGCGGCATCGCAATGGATGTGCTTCACGATGGGGATAGTCTCCCGTCGGTCAGACAGCTTGCAGATGAGATCGGAATTAACATGCATACAGTCAACAAGGCATATGCTGTATTGAAACAGGAAGGATTTCTGCGCCTGGACCGCAGACGCGGGGCCGTGATCGCCCTGGATATGGATAAACTGCGGACGATGGAAGAGATGAAGAACGACCTCGCGCTGATCGTTGCCCGGGGAATCTGTAAAAATGTCGGCAGAGATGAGATCCACAGCCTTGTAGACCAGATCTATGATGAGTTTGGCGGACAGGCATAAAGGAGGGGCAGTATGCTTTGTGAACATTGCAAAAAGCGGGAAGCAACCGTAAAATATGTGGAAGTGATCAACGGCGTGAAGACAGAGCACAACCTCTGTACCCAGTGTGCCGCCCATGCGGACCTTGGACAGTTCTCAGCTCTCTTTGAGGGAGAATTCCCGTTAGGAAAACTTCTCTCCGGACTTCTTGGAACCCAGGAGACGGAGGAAGAAGATGAAAAGTACTCCGGCGTCGTGTGCCCGACCTGCGGAACGACTTATGAGGAATTTGTAAAGGACAGCCGGTTCGGATGCCCGGACTGCTACAGCGTGTTTGATCCTCTGATCAGCGACAATATCCGTCATCTTCAGGGCAGCGAAAAGCACGTCGGAAAGCGTCCGGCGGGATACCGGTCCGAGATGGAAGAAATGAACGGGACGGGAACTACTGGAGAGGATCCGGTGAATATTCCGGAACTCTCAAAGGAAGAGAAGATCCGCCTGATGGAGACGAGATTAAAAGACGCGGTGCGCCGGGAAGAGTACGAGGAGGCCGCGAAGCTCCGGGATGAGATCCGGGCGTTGAAAGAGGAGAGACAGAATGGATAAATGGTATGAAGTACCGGGAAAAGCAGGCACAAATGTGATCTACAGCCGTGTCCGTCTGGTTCGAAATCTGAAAGAGTATCCGTTTCCTGGCCGCCTCACCAAGGAGCAGAGCGCGGAGCTTTCGGAGAAGCTTCTCGGCGGACTCACCGGCATCGCGTCCATGGACCGGATGCAGTATCGGTTTACACACTTAGAGCGGATGGGCGACCTGGAAAAAACAGCGCTTTTAGAGCGCCGGGCGATCAACCGCAGTGTAATAAAGAAGAAAGACCCGACGGGAATGATCCTGTCGGAGGACGAATCAACGGCGATCCTCCTAAATGGGGATGATCATGTGCGAATCCAGACGCTGCAGACGGGGCTGACCCTGGAGCAGCTTTACGAGAGAGCAGATAAGATCGATGACTATATCAGCGAGCGTTTTGATTACGCCTTCGATGAAAAATACGGCTACCTGACCTCGTTCCCCACAAACGTGGGCACAGGACTTCGGGCAGCGGTGGTCCTGCACTTGCCGATGCTGTCCAAGAATAAAAATTTCAACAGTCTCGTTGCGGATATGGGCCGGTTCGGGACCCAGGTCCGGGGCGTGTACGGTGAGGGCGCGGAGAACTTCGGCTCCCTGTACCAGATCTCAAACCAGAAAACCTTAGGACAGACGGAGCGGGAGATCATCGATATCGTCAGGAAGGCAGCCCTGGAGCTAGATGCCCAGGAACGGCGGGTACGCCGGGAATACCGTCAGAGAAAGCCGGTGCAGGCGGCCGATGAATGCTATAAATCCTACGGCGTCTTAAAGTACGCGAGACGGCTGACGAGAAAAGACGGAATGGAATTCCTGTCCCAGATCATGACAGGAATCACGGATGGGATCTTAAAAGTGAAGGAACCGTACTCTGTATACGGTCTGATGCTGGGGATCCAGCCTGCGAACCTTTTGAGTCTGGCGGATCGCCCGCTTGACAAGGATGAGCTGGATGCCGCCCGGGCAGAGTTCCTGAGAAGGCGGCTGCCGGAGATCATAGAGATAGAAAATTAGTTGACTGTTCGGCAGATCTGCGCTTTTGCTGCACCGACCGAAAGAAAACATAGGCAGGAAGGCATAATTTTAATCGGCGCAGTTGATTTGGAATGGAGTTATGTTCGTAACTATGAATGGATTGAATGGTTGCGCAGTTGACGGAAAAGTTCAGGAGGAAATTAGAACAGATGGCACAATATACAGAAAAAGCCCAGGAAGCTCTCGTCCTCGCCGGTGAAGCGGCGGAGGACATGGGTTCCCCTGTGATCGGAACGGAGCACATCCTGGTCGGGCTGATCGAGGAGGGGAGCGGTACCGCTGCCATGGTCCTCGAGGCCAACGAGGTGAAGCTCGACAGACTGCTGGCTCTTGTGGAGCAGCTTGTCTCTTCCTATCAGAATACAGCCACCAAAGAGCGGGACGGCTACACTC
The DNA here is from genome assembly GCF_003435225.1 of Clostridium sp. AF28-12. Lineage (NCBI taxonomy): Bacteria > Bacillati > Bacillota > Clostridia > Eubacteriales > Clostridiaceae > Clostridium > Clostridium sp. AF28-12. Next base: position 192,007 of record NZ_QWGJ01000004.1, read on the forward strand.
CAAGTGCGAGACATGTGCTGGAAAACAGCTATAAAGAGGCTGTCCGGTTTCATGCGCCGTTAATCGGTACAGAGCATATTCTGATGGCATTATTAAAGGAATCGGACTGTGTGGCAGTCCGCCTGTTAAACACCTTAAATATCAACATTCAGAAGGTCTACATCGACCTTTTATCCGCTATGGGTGAGGACGGAAACGCAGGAAAAGAGGACCTGGCCCAGGGACGCCAGCAGCGGGGCGGACAGAGCGCCACACCGACACTTGATGCCTACAGCCGCGACCTTACAGTCCTCGCAAAAGAAGGAAAATTGGATCCGGTCATCGGCAGGGAGAAGGAGATCCGCCGCGTGATCCAGATCTTAAGCAGGAGAACAAAAAACAACCCGTGCCTTATCGGAGAACCAGGTGTCGGAAAGACGGCTGTGATCGAAGGTCTCGCGCAGCTCATCGCTTCCGGCGACGTCCCGGATACGATCCGCGGAAAACGCGTGGTGATCCTTGACCTCTCCGGCATGGTAGCGGGATCCAAGTACCGCGGTGAGTTCGAGGAGCGCATTAAAAATGTGATCAACGAGGTGACAGAGGCGGAGAACGTTCTCTTATTTATCGACGAGATCCACACGATCATCGGCGCAGGCGGAGCGGAGGGCGCGTTAGACGCGTCTAACATCTTGAAACCGTCCCTGGCCCGCGGTGAGATCCAGCTCATCGGCGCTACGACGCTTGAAGAGTACCGGAAATATATTGAAAAGGACGCGGCATTAGAGCGCCGGTTCCAGCCGGTGACCGTGGAGGAGCCGACGGAGGACGAGGCGTTCCAGATCTTAAAGGGACTCCGCCCGAAATATGAGGAACATCACCATGTGACGATCACTGACGCGGCCTTAAAGGCGGCAGTGCGCCTCTCCGCCCGCTATATCAACGACCGGTTCCTGCCGGACAAGGCCATCGATGTGGTGGACGAGGCGGCCTCCAAGACGAGACTGACCGTCTATGTGGAGCCGAAGGGAATCAAGACTCTCGAGGAGGAGATCAAGAAGCTCGAGAAAGAGAAAGAGGACGCGATCCGTGACGAGGCATATGAGCTCGCCGGTGAGATCAAGAAGAAACAGGTCTCAAAGCGGGAGAAGATCCGCAAGCTGAAGGAGAAATGGGAGAGTGAGAAGGAGAGCCGGGAGCTGACCGTCGACGAGAATGACATTGCAGACGTGATCTCCGGCTGGACAAAGATCCCGGTGAGCAAGCTGGCGGAAGGCGAGACGGAGCGTCTCTTAAAGCTGGAATCCATTCTCCATGAGCGCGTGGTCGGGCAGGACGAGGCGGTGGTTGCCGTCGCGAAGGCGATCCGCCGCGGAAGAGTCGGCTTAAAAGACCCGAAGCGCCCGATCGGTTCCTTCTTATTCTTAGGCCCCACAGGTGTCGGAAAGACGGAGCTCTGCAAAGCCCTTGCGGAGGCCATGTTCGGAACGGAAAACGCCCTGATCCGCGTTGATATGTCAGAGTACATGGAGAAGCACAGCGTCTCCAAGATGATCGGATCCCCGCCAGGATATGTGGGATACGAGGGCGGCGGGCAGCTGAGTGAAAAAGTCCGCAGAAACCCGTATTCTGTGATCCTCTTTGATGAGGTGGAGAAAGCCCATCCGGATGTTTTCAATATTCTTTTACAGGTGCTGGACGACGGTCACATCACGGACTCCCAGGGCCATAAGATCGACTTTAAGAATACCGTTATCATCATGACCTCCAATGCGGGCGCCGAGAACATCATCGCGCCGAAGCAGCTTGGATTCATGTCCCAGGACGATGAGAAGGTCCGCTACCAGAGAATGAAGACCGGCGTCATGGACGAAGTGAAACGGATGTTCAAACCAGAGTTCTTAAACCGTATTGATGACACCATCGTGTTCCATCCGCTGACGAAGGATCACATGAAGGAAATCGTGACGATCCTCTTGAATGTCCTCGCAAAGCGGACAAAGAATCAGATGTCCATCCGCTTAAATGCCGGGGATGACGTGAAGGAATACCTTGTGGAAAAGGGATACGACGAGAAATACGGCGCGCGACCGCTTAAGCGCACGATCCAGAACCTCATCGAGGATAAGCTCGCGGAGCTGGTCCTGGAAGGAAAAGTGCGGGAAGGCGATTCCGTGAAGATCACCTGCAAGGACGGAGAACTGAAATTTTCAGCAAGACATCCACAAACTGCTGGAAAAACTTCCGCCAGTGTGGTAAAATCATAGGCACGACGTAACGGTTAGAAGGGACGGCTGCCTGTGACCGTTACCTATTACAATAGCAATAGCAATAGGGAAAATTTAGTCCTTGTTGAAACACACAAAAGGAGAGTAAGCATTATGTCAGTAATCAACGAACTGATCCGCACAGAGGCAAATGGAACCTTAAGCTTCGGAAACTACAGTCTCGCGGCAAAATCCAAGGTAGAAGACTTCGAGCACGAAGGTGATCTTTATAAAGTTAAGACATTTAAGGAAATCACAAAGTTAGAAAGAAACGGAATGTTCGTTTACGAGTCCGTTCCAGGAACTGCAGTAACAGAATTTGCAGTGACCGATACAACCGTTACCTTCAAGGTTGAGGGCTTTGAGGATGCCCAGATCACCGTACAGTTAGAGGACGACTGCGAGTACGAGATTTACGAGGACGGCGTTGGCGTCGGCGGAATGAAGACAAATATGAGCGGCAAGCTGAGTCTTTCTGTTGAGCTCAATGAGGGCAAGGAAGTAGAAGTTAAGATTGTTCGCAAGTGATCAGGAAATTGAAGATTGCTGCTGGCCGGGGTATGGACGGTAGTATTTTATGGCGCTCCGAGGGATGAACTTCGGAGCGTTTCCTGTTTTATGAAATATTTCTGTTCACCAAGAAAGCATTGCACAAAGGTCGTGCGAATTTACGCAGGAATATCGATTGGTGCAGGCAGTCAGGTAAGGCAGCTAAACGTATCATGGCATTTTGGCTATAAAAAGGGAGAATATTGTGGCAAAAGCAAGAAACACAGCTTTTTTCTGTAAAGAGTGCGGCTATGAGTCCGCAAAGTGGCTCGGACAGTGTCCGGTGTGCAAGGAATGGAATACATTTGTTGAGGAGCCGGTGGCCCAGGCGAAAAAGGCACCGTCGGGGCAGATCGCCGCGGTGGGAGCCGGAAAGACGGCGGTCCCGGTCCATATCTCGGAGATCTCTCTCGATGAGCAGGACAGGACGCCCACAGGCTTCGGGGAGCTTGACAGGGTCCTCGGAAGCGGGATCGTGAAGGGAAGTATCGTGCTTGTCGGCGGTGATCCGGGGATCGGAAAGTCGACGCTGCTTTTACAGGTCTGCAGAAACCTCGCCGGGGCGGGAAAACGTGTCCTCTATATCTCCGGTGAGGAATCCTTAAAGCAGATCAAGATGCGCGCAAACCGCATCGGGGTGATCACAGGAGACCTTTTATTCCTCTGCGAGACGAACCTTGATACGATCCATGGCGCCATCGAGAGGTCGAAGCCGGACATTGTGATCATCGACTCGATCCAGACCATGTTCCGGGAAGATATTTCTTCTGCACCGGGAAGCGTGAGCCAGGTCCGGGAGTCCACGAACCTTCTGATGCAGATCGCGAAGGGATACGGGGTGACGATCTTTATTGTCGGACATGTGACGAAAGAGGGCGTGGTGGCAGGTCCCCGGGTGCTGGAACATATGGTGGACACGGTGCTCTACTTTGAGGGGGACAGAAACGACGCCTACCGGGTCCTCCGGGCGGTGAAGAACCGTTTTGGTTCCACGAACGAGATCGGCGTGTTTGAGATGGAGGAGAAGGGGCTTTCGGAGGTGCTGAATCCGTCGGAGATGCTGATCTCCGGGCGGCCGAAGGAGGCGTCGGGGGCGGTTGTTGCCTGCTCCTTAGAGGGAACGAGGCCGATCCTTCTGGAGGTCCAGGCGCTCGTGACCGCAACAAATTTTGGTATGGCGAGACGGACAGCGAACGGAGTGGATTACAACCGGATCAATATTCTGCTTGCGATCCTGGAGAAACGCTGCGGCTTCGCCATGAGCCGGTATGATGCTTACGTGAATATCGCAGGTGGAATGAAGATGAATGAACCGGCCCTGGACCTGGCGGTGGTGATGGCACTCGTGTCGAGCTTCAAAAACCGGGAAGTGGATCCTGGAATGCTGATCTTCGGAGAGGTAGGTCTCTCCGGCGAAGTAAGAGGCGTCTCCCAGGCAGCCCAGAGAGTGTCCGAGGCTATCAAGATGGGCTTTACAAGCTGCCTGCTGCCAAAATCGAATCTGGAGAAGCTGAAGGATGAGAAACGGATCAGGCTGATCGGGGTGGAGAATGTGAGAGAGGCGATACAGTTGATCTGATGTTGGCTGGGTGGTGCGATCTTCTTGTTTTCATTTGCAATGAAAACAAGAAGCATATGCCGCCTGTTCAAACTGGCAAAATAAATTTTCAAATTAGTGTTGACAATTAAAACATTTCATGCTATTATAATGGAGCATTAAGTGATGAGCAACAAAATATAGGGGAATAGTTCAATGGTAGAGCAGCGGTCTCCAAAACCGTAGATGGGGGTTCGAGCCCCTCTTCCCCTGCTTCTGATGTACCGGAAAATTTCGATTTTCCGGTTATTTTTTTATACCGGGAAAGAGGCAGATCAGTTTGAAGAAATTATCTAATGGATTGATGAAAAAGCGTCCGCGGATCCAGGGTGCCGCATGGCGGCGGCTGGACAACACGGCGAAGCTCTTCGCGGCGGTGTCCGGGGAGGACTTGAGCAGTGTGTTCCGGATCGCGGCGGTCTTAAAGGAGCCGGTGGAGCCGGAGCTTCTGCATAAGGCGCTCCTTCTGACGCTTCCGGAATTTGAAAACTTTCGAGTAAAGCTTCGAAAGGGCTTTTTCTGGTACTATTTTGAGACAAATAACCGGGATCCGGTGGTGGAGGAGGAGCAGAGTGCGCCCTGCCGCTTTATCGATCCCCACCGGGGCGGGAGGTTTCCATTCCGCGTGAGTTACTATGGCTGCCGGATCAACTTTGAGGTGTTCCATGGCCTTACAGACGGTCTTGGGGCGGTGGGGTTTGTCTCGCGGCTCACGGAACATTATCTGGAATTAAAGAATGGTCTTCCAACGGAGATAAGGAAACGTGAGTTTTCTCCGATGAGGGCGGATGATTATCTCCGTTATTATAAAAAACTGCCCCACAAGCGCTACGAGAGCCGGCCTGCGATCCAGGTGAGCGGGGAGTTTCTTCCCTTTGACCAGATGGCGGTGCTCCATGGGACGTTCCATGTGGATGACCTTAAGAAACGCAGCAAAGAGGTGGGAGTCAGTATCACGAAATACCTGGCGGCAGCCCTTTTGTGGTCCATCATCCAGACCGAGACAGACGGAAAAGAGATGAAGCGTCCGGCAGCGTTAAATCTTCCGGTGAATCTGAGAAGTTTTTTCGAGTCGGAGACGTTAGCAAATTTCTTTGCGGTCATCAATATCTCCTGGTCGGAGCGGCGGGCACCGGAAAGCTTTTCGGAGGTCCTGGAGGCGGTGAGCCGCCAGATGGACGAACAGATCGTGAAGGAGCGCCTGGAGAAGACGATCTCCTACAATGTGGGGAACGAGAAAAAATGGTATGTGCGGGCGATCCCACTGTTTGTGAAGCACCTGGCGATGCAGATGATCTTTCTGCACAGCACCCGCGCCCATACAATGACATTTTCAAATATCGGGCGGATGGATGTCCGGGAGGAGCTGCGGGATCAAGTGGAATCTTTCCAGCTCCTCGTGGGCGCGTCCCCGAAGCAGAGGATGAAGTGCGGGGCGGTTGCCTATGATGGAAAACTCTGCCTCTCCTTTGCCAGCGCTATGGCGGAGAACCGGCTGCCGGAGTATTTCTTCCGGTTTCTGGAAAAGCAGGGGATCCCTGTGGAACTCGAGAGCAACGGGATTTCCGACCGGGAACATGACAAAGGGCGGTATCCGGTGGTCGGCGGCGATAAGAATAAGATAAAGAGGGCTGTCAGGCTCTTCTATATTTCCCTGGCTGTCGTCTCGGTTCTTGCGGGGGCCATAAATCTAGCCACTTACCGGCAGATCCCGTTCAAATGGGCATTTCTCACCTGGGGAGCGGCGGCCTATGTGGCGATGACGCTGCGGTTTTCCGTCATGCGTCACGCCAGTATGTCCGGGATCCTGGTGCGGCAATGCCTGGGAATCCAGGCGATCCTGCTGCTGGTCGACACGATGACGGGGCTGCACGGCTGGTCCGTGGACTACGCGATCCCTTGTGTGGTGCTGTTTGAGGTGGCGGCGATCCTGCTCATGCTGCTTGTAAACCGCATGAACTGGCAATGCTATTTCATGTACCAGATCGCGATCACGTTTTTAAGCTTTGTGCCGCTGGTGTTCTTGAAAATCGGATGGACGAAGCATCCGATGCTCACGGTGATATCGGTGGTAATCTCGGTGAGCGCGCTGGTGCTTACGATTCTATTGGGAGATAGAAGTGTGAAGAGAGAACTGCGCCGGCGGTTTCATGTTTGAGAAAGAACAGAGCGAAAAAGAACAGTTCCAGAAACACGCAGAATAAAGAAGGAGATGAACTATGAGCCGGAAAGAAGTCAGCATGATCGGGAATCTGACCCGGGACATGATGAGGGATGTGATGGAGACATCCTTAAAGAAGCCGATCCAGACGGGAGAGTTCCGGAAAAATCCGGTGGAACCGGCCTGGAGATGTCCGGGTGACTATATTTATGAACTGGTTCCCACAGGGAAATTTGTGATGGAATATTTAAAGCCGAAGCAGGCGGTCACAGGCCGTGTGGTCTTACAGCTCCACGGCGGCGGCTATATTGGTCCGATGAAAAACATTTATCGCCGGTTTGCGGTAAAATACTCGGAACTGGGTCTCGGTGCGGATGTCCTGACACCGGACTACCGCGTCGCGCCGGAACATCCGTTCCCTGCGGCGCTTGAGGACGCTGTTTACGCTTACAAATGGCTTTTAAACGAGAAGAAATACGACCCGGAACAGATCGTCATCGCGGGAGACTCCGCGGGCGGCGGACTTGCCCTGGCGCTCTGCCTCTACGCGAAGGACCACGCCCTGCCGCTCCCTGCGGGCATCATCACCATGTCCCCGTGGACGGATGTGACCCTCAGCGGAGCGTCCTATGAGGAGAATTACACGATCGATCCCCTGTTCGGAAATTCGAAGGAAAACATGCTCTACCAGTGCAGCTATATCGGGAACGCGGACAAGAAGGACCCTTATCTTTCCCCACTTTTCGGAAACTTCGAGGGATTCCCGCCGATGCTGATGCAGGTCGGCGCCTACGAGGTCCTCTTAGATGACACGAGGGCCGCCGCAAAGAAGGCGAGGGCAGAGGGAGTAAAGGTCCGCTGCTCCGTCTATGACGGAATGTTCCACGTCTTCCAGATGGGCCTCGACCTGATCCCGGAGAGCCGCGAAGCCTGGGAAGAAGTCGGAGAATACCTGCGCATCGTCTACCACATCCGCCGCGACCAGGAGGGAAAGGTCGTAAAAAAGGTGAAGACGAGGCGAAGAGATACCGAAGAGCGGGCGAAAATGAATCTTTTGGCATTTTTAAAACGGGAGCTGAAAAGCAAATGATTATTAAAAAGCCTTCTTTCTTAAGTTTTCATGAAGCCGTGCTTTTTCCAGCCCTTAGCGCTTGCGTTATCCTGAAAACCCCTGTATAATGACTTTAGCTGATAAAAACCCATAAAGGAGTGGATTTCAAATGAAATTAAAGAAAGTTATGCTCATGGCAGCTCTCGCTGCAGCAATTGGCAGTGTAAATATGGTGACTGCTCTTGCGGATGAGAACGAGACAGAGGCAAAGTACGGTTGGGAAGGCAACGGAAATACCTGGCGCTACTATGATTCCAACGGAAACTTAAAGAGCGGCTGGATCAAGGCTGAAGATGGTGATGGACGCGGAAATGATGTGTGGTATTATATCGATCCGTCCACAAACCTTATGATCTATAATACAACAAGAACCATCGACGGCGTATCCTACACATTCAGCGATGATGGAAGCTGGGTTGCTCCGGTCCAGACAGCACCGAAGGGACACGTTACAGGCGGAAGATACTACAACACATGGTCTAACCTCTGCATCCCGCAGATCATTGGAACAACAGAGGCTGATTTCGAGGCAGCTGACCAGTACACAGGCGGCGAGTATGCGGCAATCGGAAGACCGTCCCTGACACATGATCTTTATATGAGCACAGACTTCGGTGATGTGGAAGTCTACTATCTTAATATGAAGGACAAGCAGGATATGGATGCCCAGACATTCGCAAATACTCTTGCAGGAATCGAGAAAGGTCAGAAAGGTCAGGCTACAACAGCTGAGACTGTGACGATCGCAAACCAGCAGTACTCCAAGGTAACAGTAAGCGGAAAGAAGACATCAAGAACGTACTACTGCCGCAAGCAGGACGGCTATATGGTAGTTGTCCAGACAACTGGAAGAACCAAAGATGTAGCTTCTCTCAACAGCATCGTTATGAGTATGACAACAGCACAGTAATTAAATAAGACGTGACATTTGCCCCCGGCCCCGATGGCTCTGGGGGCTTTTTAATATTGTTTTTGAGAAAACGAAAGTCTTAAATAAAGCATGCCGCATAAAATATTCAGAATGGGATCTGTCTTTCAGAAACGGCATGGAAAAATGCGGGACAGACAGAATATAGAATGGATGTGGCGCGGCAGAGATGGAAGATCAGAAGGCGGAAAATCTATTGAATCTGGCACTTTCTGTCCCTGAGGAGACGAGGGAGCGGACAGAAGAGCTGAACGTGGGATATGACAGGGTGGAGCGGACATGGGAGATCATCGTGAAATACCATGGGAACCTGGAGAGCACTTTGAATGAGCAGTTTCCGGGTGTCTCCGGAACATACCTTTTAAGCAGCTTTGCGATCCTGCGTGTCCCGGAGCGGGATGTCCCGGGGGTGATCGCACTTCCTGAAATTGAATACGCGGAAAAACCAAAGAGGCTGTTTTTTGCCCTGAACCGGGCGAGGGCGGCCTCCTGTTTTCTTCCGGTGCAGACAGGGACCGATGGGCTTACGGGAAAAGGTGTCCTGGTGGCGGTGATCGACTCGGGAATCGACATCTTTCATGAAGACTTCCGGAATGAGGACGGAACCACGAGAATCCTGTATTTGGATGACCAGATCAGTGGGAAAACATATGAAAGGCGGGAGATCAATGAGATCCTGCGGGGAGAGAATAAATCCGGCGGAACAGGCGGTCTTTCCCTGGATACCAGCGGCCATGGCACGGCGGTGGCGGGGATCGCGGCTGGAAACGGGAGAACAAGCGGCGGACTGTACCGCGGGGCGGCCTATGAGAGTGAACTTATCATTGTCCGTCTCGGAATCCCGGATTCAGTTGGATTTCCGAGAACCACGGAACTCATGCGGGGGATGGATCTCGCGGTGCGGAAAGCTCTGGAACTGGGACGCCCCATGGCAGTGAATCTGAGCTTTGGAAATACATATGGATCCCACGACGGCGGCGGACTTTTAGAGCGGTACCTCGATTCTCTTGCACAGATGGGGCAGTTTGTCTTCGTCACCGGATCGGGAAATGAGGGGGACTCCGGGGGACATGCGAGACCTGTGATCGAACCCGGGAAGATCACGGAGATCCGGCTCTCTGTTGGGACATACGAGACGGGATTCGGCATGCAGATTTGGAAAAACTATGAGGACGGGATGCGGATCTTTCTGAGGGATCCCTTTGGCGGTGCGGAGATCGAGCTTGTCCCGGTGAGGGGAACGGACCGGATCCGGGTCGGAGAGACGGAACTTTTGATCTATTACGGGGAACCGTCCCCTTTTAATGCGGCCCAGGAGATCTATATTGAGTTTGTGCCGGAAAGAACTTATGTGGAGAGCGGGATCTGGACATTCCGATTCCTCGGGACAGGGGATGAGGAGACGGCAGCGGATCTCTGGCTTCCCTCCGCGGCGGCAGTCGGGCGGGACACGGAATTTTTGGAATCGTCGCCGGATACGACCCTGACGATTCCCTCCACGGCGTTCCGACCGGTGACGGTGGGCGCCTATGACAGCGGGACCGGAATCTATGCCCCGTTTTCTGGCCGTGGGGACACCAGGGTCTATCGCGCCCAGAAGCCGGACCTCGCCGCCCCAGGGGTGGGAATCATGGCCCCGGACCGGGACGGCGGCTATTCCCCTGTCACCGGAACATCCTTCGCGGCGCCCCTTGTCACCGGGGCCGCGGCGCTTCTCATGGAGTGGGGGATCGTCAGGGAGAATGATCCGTATCTTTATGGGGAGAAGGTGAAGGCGTACTTAAGAAAAGGAGCGAGAAGACTTCCTTCTGAGCTGGTCTATCCGAATCCGAGGCTGGGATATGGAGCGCTCTGCGTGGCGGACAGTCTGCCGAAATAATATGTAAATTTTCTTGAAAATTTCTAATAAGAGATATATTATAGAAACATATACAAAATAGAACTTGGATTTTTAAGAGATGAGGCATAAATACTTTTAAATCTTAATGGAAATCTGAATTCAAATGAGGGATGCCGGGGATCATTGCGGAGAATCATCCCAGAAAAATTTCCGACAGTACAGAAAAATTGAATCATGAGGAGGAAAAAGCTATGGAAGCGTTGTTTCAGACCGTAAATGTCATATGCGGAAAGATCCAGATCGTCTCGAACCTGTTCTGGGATTTCCCGACGAACTTTGACTGGTACGCGAATATCCCGATCCTCGGAAACTTCAGTCTGGCGATCATCCTTTTAGTGGGAACAGGAATCTATTTTACATTCAGACTCCGGTTTATCCAGGTGCGGAAATTCCGCCACGGACTCCATGTCCTGATGAGACAGAAGAGCAGCGGCACAGGAATCTCATCCCTGGCGTCATTCCTCCTGTCGACGGCCATGCGTGTCGGCCCCGGAAATATCTTAGGCGTCACCGGCGCGATCTCCACCGGCGGTCCGGGCGCCCTGCTCTGGATGTGGATCTCCGCCTTCTTTGGTATGTCCACAGCTTTCGTTGAGGCGACACTCTCCCAGATCTTTAAGGAGAGAAAAGATGATGAGTATGTGGGCGGCCTGCCGTATTACGGAAGAAGACTCTTAAAGAATGCGGCATGGGCAGGAGCGGCGCTCAGTGTCCTCTACATTATCTATGCGTTCCTCTGCTTCCCGGCCCAGGGCTTCAACACGATCTCCGCGGTGGGAGCGATCGCGGGCGTATTTACGGGAACCGTCATCGAGACAAACTCCGCCCTGTACTGGATCTCCTTCGCGGTCCTCATCGCGGCGACGGCGGTCATCAGCTTTGGTGGAATCAAGAAGGTGACAAAGGTTACAGACCTCTTAGTTCCTGTGATGGCAGTGATCTATATCCTGACAGTCATTCTTCTCATCGTATTTAATATCCCGAGAATCCCGTGGTTCTTCGGAGCAGTATTCTCCGAGGCTTTCCGGCCGGAAGCAGTCTTCGGCGGTGCCTTCGGTATCGCGCTGAGCCAGGGAATCAAGAGAGGCCTTATGTCAAATGAGGCTGGACAGGGAACGATCACCATGCCGGCAGCGGCGGCGGACGCAAAGCATCCCTGTGACCAGGGCTGTGTCCAGGCGCTTGGCGTTTTCTTAGATACCATCGTGATCTGCACCCTGACAGGATTCGTCGTTGTCATGGGAAGAGTGTGGCTCACGGAGGACAGCGCAGCATGGTTTGAACTCGGAAAACTTGACAGGTTCTTAGCATCCTGCGGAGCGCTCACCGGGAACGGAACGATCTATCACCTCGTGACGATGCTCGTCAGCGTCTGCTTCGGTCTGTTCGCGTTTACCTGCCTTGTGGGATTCATGTCCTTCACGGAAATGTGCGCGAACCGGATCTCCACGAGACCTGCCTTTATTAACACGATCCGCGTGCTCTGCCTGGTAGTCATCTCCTTCGGCGTTATCACGAACATTGCGGGCATGGACTTAAGTGCCCTGTGGGATCTCAGCGATTTCGCGAATATCCTCATGGTATACTGCAACCTGCCATTACAGTACATAGGCTTTAAGTATGTGCTCCGGGCATGGGAACACTTCGAAAAGAACGATGGAACCGCATTCACATCAAAGATCGCCGGAATCGATGTTACGGTGTGGGATGAGCGGGCAAAGATGAAATAAGAGAAAAAAGATGCCGCCCGGTGGATTCAGAAAGAAACGCAGAGCGGCATTACTATGCGGATAATAACAGAACCAAAGTACAGGAAGCAGGGCAGTTAAAAGACCTGCGGGAAGCTTCCATATTATATTAAGTAGAAACGGATTCCGGACAGTGGAAAAAGAGGCTGCCGGATCAGCCGTCAGCCTTCTCCCAGAAATCCCTGAGCGCAAAGCGGCAGACGCTTTCCACGAAGGTCTTCGCGTCATATTCATCCGCCAGCTCTAAATAAGATCTTAGCGTCGTCAGATAAAAGCTTGACATAAACGAAACATAGAGTGGGAGCGGGATCTTTAACCGAACGCCCTGGTTCTCGCCCTGCCAGCCGCTCTCCGTGAGGATCTTCGCCAGGTCTCCCTGGATCGTGAACATCAGGGAGCCGTTTTTGTTCGTCTGGTAGATCCGGCGGTAGAGAGTGATATTCTCATCCACCTGAGCGATCAGATATTCTAAAAACTGACGCAGGGAATCGGTGCTTTTAAAGTAGATCAGATCCTCCACCGGGCGGAGTCCCTCGATATACATTTTCACGCAGTAGTGCAGAAGATCATATTTGTCCTCAAAATACCGGTAGAACGTGGACCGGGAGATCATGGAGACTCGGCAGAGATCAGTGAGGGAGATCTTCTCAAAAGGCATTTCCGCCAGAAGGTCCAGGAGCGCCTTCATCAAAAGCAGGTAGGTCCTGCGGACAGAAACATGTTCTTCCCGGATCGGTAATTTTATCATAAACTACAAAACTCCTCTATCCATTCCAAATTGGACAAAAAGTGATAATTTGTCTCATTTGGTACACTTTTCAAAAATTGGTTCTTGAGTATTTTAGCATAAACATAGATAATATTGCAAGTGAAAAGGAAAGAAAAAAGCGGAGGCGATCATATGATCCGAAGAAGAGAAGTACGAAGAATGGCAGCGATCCTCTGCATGATCACGGGAATGACAGCAGTTCCCGCATATGCGGCAGCTCCGGAGCCATTCGGAGCGGTACCGGGATGGAATCAGATCTCGGGAAAGTGGTACTACCTTATGGAAAACGGTGCCTGGAGCACAGATTTTATAGAAGATGAGAATACATGCTACACGTTTACAAAGGACGGGGCGCTGTCCTATGCGCGGAAAACCCCGAATACGCAGGGCGGCGCGTATCCTGTATACGTGCTGGATCAGAAGGAACAGGAACTCTTTGATGATATGAATGATGAGAAGAGCGACCTGTTTTTTGACACTTATCCGGAGGCGGAGGATGATTACGACAACGGGGATGTGGAGTTTTACGATGGACGCGCCACATTTGTCCTCGACATGAATCTCTGCGATATCGCAAAGGCAAGACTTTCTTCCGCTATGGAAAAGGGATATTCCAAGAGCAAAAATACGATCCCGGGAGAGGGAACCGTAAGCGATTACGTAAAGACAGCATTTCCGGAGCGAAAGAGTGCCACATTTTTTGAGATGTACCTCTGGGGCCCTGAGGAGACATACGATCCGTATGATTCTGTTATGATCCGGATGCAGGAAAAATTCGACCGGAAGGACGATAAAAAATATTCCCTGGAATACTACCGCAGAATGGGAATTGCCCATGAAAACCAGAATGGAAAGGACTATTACATGGTGGTTCTGGAACGGTAGGAATGTGGACGGTGACGGAAAATGACCTGTGTGGGTACTGAACAGTTACGGACAGGGAATATAAGGAGAGAAGACATGGGAGAGAAAATAAAAAACATGTTCCGCGGGCATAAAGAAAAGAAAAAGAACCAGAACGGCGGCTTTTCCTACATGCTCGCGTCATTTATCATCCATAAACGCGGCTGGATCGAGTCGGTCTTCGTGATCGGCTGCCTGCTCTCGCTTTTGACGATGAACTTTGTAAATGTAAACTATGACCTGACGAAATATCTTCCGGAAACGGCGGAATCCGCTATCGGACTTGACGTTATGCGTGATAAGTTCGGTTATCCCGGAACGGCGCGGGTCATGGTGAAGGACGTCTCGCTGTACGAGGCGAAGCAATATAAAGATGAGATCGCCGATATCGATGGCGTGGACCAGGTCTTATGGTGCGACAGCACGGTAAATATCTATGCCGGTGAAGACTTCATTGATGAGAGTGAGATCAAGGATTATTACAAAGACCGGAATGCGGTCTACGATATCACATTTGTGGAGGAGAGTGATTCCACCCGAACCTCCACTGCCATCGACGAGATCAAGGATCTCTTAGGGGACAAAGGATGCTACGTCGGCATGGCGGTCCAGAACAAATCCATGACAGAGTCCATGGCAAGCGAGATGAGCAGGATCCTCGTTGTGGCGGTGATCATGATCTTCGCTGTGCTTTCCGTGACGACAACGGCATGGACGGAACCGATATTATTCCTGTTGGTTATGGGCGTCGCTGTCCTGCTTAATAAGGGAACGAACATCTTTATCGGAACCGTCTCGTTCCTGACGGAAAACGTGTCGATCATCCTGCAGCTGGCAACATCCATGGACTACTCGATCTTCCTGCTTGACGCGTTCATGAACTACAGAAAGCAGGGAATGAACGAGGAGGACGCGATCATCAACGCCGTTCAGGAGGCGATCAATTCCATCTTCGCCAGCAGCCTGACGACAGTCGTCGGCTTCTTGGCCCTTGTGACGATGAAGTTCTCCATCGGATTTGACTTGGGTCTTGTCCTGGCGAAAGGTATCGTATTCAGCTTGCTGACAGTCGTCTTCTTCATGCCGGCGATGATCCTGAAGTTCGCGAAGCTCAATGAGAAGACAAAGCACCGTTCCTTTATGCCGGATTTCCACGGACTTGGAAAAGCGATCTACCGGATCCGTCCCATCGTGTTCGCGGTGATCGTCCTCGTGACACCGCTTGCATACACGGCCCAGGGCCTGAACGATTTCCTTTACGGAAACGACTCCATGGGTGCCTCGGAGGGAACACAGGTTTATGAAGATGACCAGCAGATCACGAAGATCTTCGGCCGAAGCAACATGCTGCTCGCCCTCTATCCGAACACATCGGAGGTCAATGAGCGGGCCATGGCGAAGGAGATCAAGGATCTATCCTATGTAAAGAACGTTACAGCTTTAGCGGATACGTTGCCGGAGGGGATCCCGGAAGAGTTTCTCCCGAAGTCCACGGTGGAGCTCTTACATAAAGACGGCTATTGCCGGATGCTGATCTACACGAGAACGAAGACCGAGAGTGCCGAGGCATTCAAGGACTCCGACGCGATCCAGGAGATCGTAAAGAAGTATTACCCGGAAGGAAGCTATCTCGTCGGTGAGACTCCGTCCACCCAGGATATCAAGTCCTTCATCGTAAAGGACTATGAGAATGTAAATGTTCTGTCCCTGGCGGGCGTATTCCTCGTCGTCATGATGAGCTTCAAGTCGGCTGTCATGCCGATCCTCGTCATCATTCCCATCGAGGTGGCGATCTTCATCAACATGGCGATGCCGTATTTCCAGGGTGTCGAGATGGTGTACATGGGTTATATCATCGTCAGCAGTATCCAGCTGGGTGCCACGGTCGATTACTCGATCCTGCTTGCAAACAACTACCTGGCGAAGAGAAAGACGCTGCCGAAGAAAAAGGCATGTGTGGAGGCCGTCGCAGCGTCCTGTTCCTCGATTTTTACTTCCGGATCCATCATCACGCTGGCCGGATATATCGTGTATATGATCTCGTCCACAACGGCCATCGCGGACCTGGGACACCTGATCGGACGAGGCGGACTGTTCAGCCTTGTGCTGGTACTGACGGTGCTTCCGCTGCTGTTAACATTATTTGACAATTTTATCGTCGGCGAGAAACCGGCGGCAGCTCTTGCGAGACGCCTGCACCGCCGTGTGAAGAACCAGAGAGAGAAGAGACGTTCCGGAAAGAACGGGGACGAGACAGAAGAGAGTACAGATGAAGGCGGAGATCCCTACGAGGACGATGAGAACGAGGCGGCGGCCAGCAGGGAATCGGAGCCGGAATTGACAGATAGAGAAGAAATGGAGGAGAACGGTGATGAGACAGAAAAATAGAAGGATCATGGCAGCGGGCATGGCGGCTGTCACACTCTGCACCAGCCTTGTTTCTGCGCCGGTCTATGCGGCAGAGGCGTCTGTGAGCGTCGATGAAGCGATGTACGTGAACCTGGATTACTATGGTTCCGTTGATAAGGTGAATGTCGTGAAGGGTGTGAGCTTAAATGGTCTCACAAGCTTTACGGATTATGGAAATTATCTTGATGTGACAAATATGACCAACAACACAGCTCCGGAGATCAGTGACGGAAAGGTCACATGGAATCTCCCGGCGGACACCAAGGGATATTTCTACTATAAGGGAGCGATCGATAAGGACGCGGTGACACTTCCGTGGACCATGGATGTGTCCTACAAATTAAACGGCGTCCCGACGGACGCTGAGAAGCTTGCGGGTGCTTCCGGTCTGGTGGAGGTACATGTGACAGCGACACCGAATGAGGCGGCGAGAGATTACTATAAGAACAATATGATGTTAGTGGTAGCGATGCTTGTTGATATGAGCAAGTGCTACAGTGTGGAAGCGGAAGATTCCCAGACCCAGAGCCTCGGTTCCCAGACCGCGATCATGTACACGGCGCTTCCGGGCGAGGAGGGCGATTACACGATCCGCATTGGCAGCGACAAGTTTGAGACCTCCGGTGTCATCATGGCGATGGTTCCGGGAACGGTGAAAGACTTAGAGCACATCGTTGACCTGAAGGACGCCAAGGACACCTGGAAGGATGCCGGTGACCAGTTATACGACAGCATGGACCAGATGGCGGCTTCCGTCGAGGCCATGAGAAGCGGCGTCAACGAGCTGCGCCAGGGCTTAAATGAGGCGGAGAGCGCGAGAGGCGTCATCAGCGGTTCCAAGGACGAGATCCTGGACAGCAATGACCAGACACTGGCTTCCCTGACGGCGCTCTCCGAGCAGCTTGGAACCATCGTTCCGTATATCCAGACTGCAAAGGATGCCTCCGAGGTTGCCCACAACAGCATGACAGACGTTGTCAACACACTCGGAAACATGCAGGAGCCGATCCGCAGACTGGACACGAGCTTACGGGGCTTAAGGGATAGCTCTGAGGGCGCGTCCGGCAGTATTGGAAACGTAGTCGCTTCCGTTCAGCTGATCAAAAAGCTTGACACACAGCTTCAGCAGAGCGTTCTGGAGTTTATCAAAAACCTGGCTTCTGCCCAGGAGTCCATGCAGGACGCGATCGCAGATTACTGCAACGGTGAGGCAGGGGATGAAGATACCCAGGCACTGGCAGCGGCAGCAGCGGGAGCAGACACCTCCGCCGGACATGCGGGAATGCTGAATGCCCAGGAACTTATCGGAATCTTAAAGCAGAAGGAGAAAGCGCTCCGCCAGGTGGCTTCCTCCAGCAATGCCCTTGTGGCAGATACAGCAGATATGCTCGACGATGTATCCAATACATCAAAATACCTGGCACAGACCACAGACCAGATGGACTATCTGATCGAGGATGTGAAGGCGTTAAAGGACTCCCTGGATGTGTATTACCCGGATCTCCAGTCAGCCCTGGATGATTCCGGGGAGCTCGTAAACCGAACCACGGATGCCCTTAATAAGAGCACGGATTCCCTGACTCTGGTACAGAATACCGTCCGTGCCAGCGCGGACAGCCTTGACGCGGCGGCGAAGGACTCCATCAAGGGAAGTTTGAATGTCCTCGACAAGAGTTTAAGCGTCCTCGACAGCACCAGCTCCATGAGAAAGGCCGGCCGGACTATGAAGGACACCATGGACAATGAGTGGAACGACATGGAGGACGACAACAATTTCTTAAATATGGATCCAAACGCGGAGAAGGTCTCCTTCACTTCCGATGAGAACGCGGAGCCGAACACCCTGCAGATCATCATGAGAACCGAGGAGATCAGCGTGGACGATGACGCGGAGCTTCTCGATGCGGAGACAGCGAAGGCGGATGTGAACCCGCTTGAGAGAATGTGGAACATGCTGGTCCAGATGGTCAGGGCGATCATTGAGATCTTTAAGAACAGATAATGAAAGAATATCTGACGGATTTGTGCAGGAGGATGTACGGCAGAATTGTTCTGCATGGACGTTTTTCTGCACAAACTGGTATATGAGGGGATAAAGAGAAGCGAGTGGAAGAACTTCTTACGGGGAGGAGAAGACATGAAAAAATTTGGAAAGAAGATTGCGGGATTTCTGCTGGCGGCGGTTCTGGCAGTGACTGCGGCGTTTCCGGCTTTTGCAGCCAGCAAGACAGCGGTCGGAAAGATATACCTGACCATCGACAGCACTGTGGGACTTAAAAATGACTCTGAGGACGTCACAGTGACGCCCTACGGGGATAATACAGATCTTTACTATGTAGATAACATTTATATCGAAAATAACGACGGAAACGGCTATACGGAGTCCAATCCACCGAAGATCACGGTGACGCTGGAGGTAGCGGACGAGGATCATTATTATTTCTCCGGGACAGCCTCAAAGGACTTTCGCCTGACACTGTCCGATTCCGCAAAAAACGGATACGGAAAAGCGGAGTACGTGAAGGCGGTAAAGAAAAATGACAGAAGTACCGTCGAGCTGACGTTCCGCCTGACATTCGATAAGAAAACCACCGCATCCACCACAAGTACCGTCAAGGCGCCCACAGGTGTGGCCTGGTCTCCGAACGCCTACGGAACGGGAATATGGTCAGCGGTCAGCGGGGCGAAATATTACCAGCTCCGCCTCTTAAAGGACGGCAGTCTCACGGGGGACGAGTTTACGATCTACGGAACGAAGTACGATTTTTCGAGACTGATGGGAACCTCTGGATCCTACAGCTTTGAGGTCCGCTCCGTGAAGTCCACAAACAACACGAAGAGCGCCTGGGTCCGCTCAGGGGAGATCGGATCCTACGCCGCAGGCTCCTGGAAGCAGAGCGCTGACGGCAGATGGTGGTGGGACTACGGTGATGGCACATGGGCGGCGGCAGAGTGGCTCTACATCAGCGGAAAGTGGTACTATTTCCGGGAGGACGGATATATGGCCACAGGATGGATCACCCTGTACAACAAGTCCTACTATCTGGATCCGGTGAGCGGAGCCATGTATAAGAGCGGGAGGACGCCGGACGGGCTCTATGTGAATGAGAGCGGCGTGTATGTGCCGGGGATGTAAGACCAAAATCGGGATGATTCGTTCAGGGCATATAAAAGCTGAAGGTACTGATATGAAATTGTCATCAGGAGATAACAGAGGTCGAAAATCCGGTCTCAGCGGTCAAACCTGCGGATTTAACATCACAGACGCGTAGAATATTCCGTCTTTCCACCTAAATCTCGCGTCCCCGCTGTACCGCTCTGCGATCATGCGGATAGACTCCGTTCCAATGCCGTAGCCGGAGTGCTTTGTGGAAAGCAGCTTATCTCCGGACCAGTTCGGACTTCCGGAGCTGGTGTTGTCGGCGGTGATGGAGAGCATGGAGGAGCCGGTCTGGACTACATGGAGTCGGATGAAAGACTGGATCTCCGCATCGGTATCCGCGCAGGCGTCCACTGCGTTTTCCAGTAAATTTCCGACTAGAACACAGAATTCCGTTTCCGGGATCACCGGCGGGTCAGCCATCTGGATGGTGACCTGCATGGAGATCCCGTTTTTTTCTGCCTTTTCCGCGTAGAAGGAGAGGATCGCGTTGACTGCGTAGTTTTTGCAGTAGGTGCGGACCTCCTGGATCGGGAACATGTTTTCGTAATTGTTCAGATAATTTTTCAGGGAGGCGAGATCCCCGCGGTCGGCGCAGTCCCTGATGACGGCCAGATGCTGGCGGAAATCGTGCCTTGCCCGGCGGTTGTCCTGGATCCTGGCGGTGAGAAGGCTGTATTGGTCTGACTGGATCTCCAGGAGCTTTTCCATGGTCTCCGATTTTGCCGCGGCTTCTGCCTGGTCCTTAAAGAAGCGCAGGAGCATGATCAGCGTGTGGCTGATGAGGAACATGCAGACGAGCAGCAGGACTCTGGCGAAAAGGTCTGCCTGATCAAAATTCCCATCCCGGATATTGCCGGTGAGAAGGAAGATGATCATCGTGGCGGAAAATGGAAGAAGCCATGCGGTTTTCCAGATTGCAGGCGCCTGGATCGCGGAGAGACTGTCGATGATCTCTGTGAGCCGCTTTATCATAAACCGGGTGGTGAGGAGCACCAGGAGTAACGTAGTGACGCCGGACTGCCAGGTGTAGAATCCGCAGTGCAGAAACTGTCTGCAGATAAAAAAGGAGGAGGCGCGGATCACCATGAGGTAGTCAAGGACAAAGGTGTACTGGAACGTGACGATTCCGATGTTTGCCTGAACCAGATGGTAGAGAAAAAATCCCAGAATGGGAATCGCAAGATACTGTACAGATACGGCTGGAAACCCCGCATGGACCAGTATCGCGAAGACTGCCAGATATATGATCTCCGCAAGGGCAGAGAGCAGGATCGTTATTTTTCCCGGATAACGCAGATTCGTGTGAAACGGAAGATACGCGAACATGTGGAACGGATAAGTGCTGAAAAATTCATTAATAAGCAGTTCCGCCATACTGACCTCCCCGGACTTTCGAATAGGAATACTCAAGAAATTGCTCCCGCACATTCCGGTATTTCAGACGGCTGATAGGGATCTGGATCCCGCTTTTTAAGAGAAAACGGTCTTCTAAAAGCTTATCCACGTCCTCAAAGTTTACGAGGATCCCCTTGATGCAGTCGCAGAACCACGGATACTGGAGCAGAAGGGCGGAGAAATCCTTCTGGCTCATGGAGACTTCCATATCCTGCCCGTTCTTAAGGTGTATGAGAACCTGCCGTCTGACATACTCGGTGTAGGAGATATCGTGGACCGGGAGAACTGTCTTTCCAAAATGTGTTGCAACCTCCACCGCCCTGGTGCGTTCAGCATCCTGGAGCCCGCACCGGTCGAGGGCAGCGAACACACCGTTCTTTTCAATAGGTTTCAGGAGATAGAAGGATGCGCTCACGTCGTAGCTCTCCACGGCAAATTCAGGGGAGGTGGTGATAAAGATGATCCTGCAGCCATGATCCGCCCGCCGGATCCGCTTCGCCGTCTCCATCCCGGTGATGCCATCCATGTAGATATCAAGGAAGATGAGATCATACTTTCCGGCCGTAAACGCGCCCAAAAACTCTTCCCCGCTGGAAAAACGGTCCATTGCCCCCCACTGAAGCCTATGCTGTTCCGCATATGTATCAATAAATCCGACAAGCCGGTCAGAATCCGTCTTTCGGTCATCGACGATCGCAATGTTCATGTTCGGTCGCTCCTTTGATGTTAAACTGTTAAAGCTATTTTAACATGTTTTTGGGGAAATGTGTGGAAGAATGAAACTTTTCTTCCATTTTCCGCCAAATAATGATATGATGGATACCGGCAGCATAAAGCGCAAAGGAAAAATGCCGCTGTTTTGGCATTTTATGGCGGCGGAAAAGACAGAAAATTGGATGCTGCATAGAAAGGTGAGCACGACAATGAATTTTATTGTACCAGCCGGTTATACTCCGGATATTGACTTAAAAGAGACCCAGATCGCTATCAAGGTCGTGAAGGATTTCTTCCAGAAGGAACTTACAAAACAGTTAAATCTGACCCGAGTTTCCGCTCCGTTATTTGTAACGCCGGAATCCGGATTAAATGATAACTTGAACGGTGTGGAGCGCCCGGTTGCCTTCGATATTAAGGAAGGCGGAAGAAAGGCAGAGATTGTCCACTCCCTGGCAAAATGGAAACGTTACGCGTTGAAACAGTACGGCTTCCAGCCGGGTGAAGGTTTATACACCGATATGAACGCTATCCGCCGCGATGAGGACACCGATAACATCCACTCCATCTATGTGGACCAGTGGGACTGGGAAAAGGTGATCACGAAGGAGGAGAGAACCCGCGAGACACTGGAAGAGACTGTCCGTGCCGTATATAAGGCATTAAAGATCACAGAGGACTATATGGCATACGAGTACGACTATATCGGCCGTGTTCTCCCGGAGCACATCGAGTTTATCACATCCCAGGAGCTTGAGGACCTCTACCCGGATCTCACCCCGAAGCAGAGAGAGTATGAGATCGTGAAGCTTCACGGCGCTGTGTTTATCGAGCAGATCGGCGGAAAGTTAAAATCCGGAGAGCCGCACGATGGACGTGCTCCGGACTATGATGACTGGAAATTAAACGGCGATATTATCGTCTACTATCCGGTTCTCGACATTGCCCTTGAGTTAAGCTCCATGGGTATCCGTGTGGACGAGATCTCCCTGCACGAGCAGTTAAAGGCGGCAGGCTGTGAGGAGCGCGAGAAGCTTGCATTCCAGAAGGCATTGTTAAACGGAGAGCTTCCATACACCATCGGCGGAGGTATCGGACAGTCCCGTATCTGTATGTTCTTCTTAAGAAAAGCCCATATCGGTGAGATCCAGTCTTCCTTGTGGCCGGATGAGGTCCGCGAGGAGGCGAATAAGGCGGGAATTCCGCTGCTGTAAGCAGCAGGCGGATGCGGATCTGCACAGACTTATTATGAGAACGACCCGGCGGCGCAAGCCTGACCGGTATTAAATATTCAGGAAAACAGTTACGGTCCACAAAGATGTGTGCGGTAACTTTTCCTGCTTATGGAGGTAAAAAAATGGCAAATGAACGTTTGAGGGAACTCAGGACCCTGATGAAAGTGAGAAATGTGGACGCGTACTATGTTCCGTCTTCTGATTTCCACGATTCTGAGTATGTGGAGGATTATTTCAAATGCCGCGCATTCCTGTCCGGCTTCACAGGTTCCGCGGGGACCATGGTGATCACCCAGGCTTTTTCCGGCATGTGGACAGACGGAAGATATTTTGTCCAGGCGAAGAAAGAGCTGGAAGGCCAGGACACACGTCTGATGGCGATGGGCGAGGAGGGCGTCCCGACCATTGAGGAATACCTGATGGACCATATGCCGGAAGGCGGCGTTTTAGGCTTTGACGGCCGCGTGGTAAATGCTGCCCAGGGAAGAAAATTTGAGACCATGATGGCAGAGAAACATGCCACACTTTCCGTCGGCGATGACCTTGCGGGTGAGGTCTGGGAAGAACGCCCGATCCTTCCGGCACCGGAGGTGTGGGTCCTCGACGTGAAGTACGCAGGCGAGACCGTTGCGGAGAAGCTTGCCCGCCTCAGAACCGCGATGAAGAAGGAACACGCGACCGTGCACATCCTGTCAAGCCTTGACGATGTGGCATGGCTCTTTAATATCCGCAAAAATTCCGACGACGGAAATGTACTGGCACCGGCATTCACCCTGATCACAGAGGATGAGGCGAGACTTTTTATTAACAGCCGCAAATTCTCCCCGGAGCTCCGCGCTTATTTTGAGGAGAATCATGTCGCCATCGAAAAATACGACGCGATCTACGACGCGGTGGCAGGGATCAGAAACGAGACGGTCCTCTTAGAGCCGGGTAAGGTAAACTTTGCCCTCTATAAGAAAATCGATGCCTCCAACCGCATTGTGGAGGCTATGAACCCGACTTCCCGGATGAAGGCAGTGAAGAACCCGGTGGAGATGGAAAACCTTCGCAAAGCTCATTTAAAGGACGGCGTGGCGTTGACGAAATTCCTGTACTGGATGAAGAAGAACGCGGGAAAAGTGGAACTCACAGAGACAGAGGCCGCAGAGCGCCTGGAGGATTACCGCAAGGCCCAGGAAGGTTACCTCGGACCGAGCTTCACGACGATCTCCGCATTCGGCTCCAACGCGGCGATGTGCCACTACCATGCGACAAAGGAGCAGGAGAGCCCGGTGGGAACAGATGGCTTCTATCTGGTAGACTCTGGCGGACAGTACTATGAGGGAACCACGGACGTCACAAGAACCATCGCGGTCGGTCATGTGACAGACGAGATGAAGGAACACTTTACACTTGTCATGATGGGAATGCTCCGCCTGATGAACGCGAAATTTTTATACGGCTGCCGGGGTCTCAATGTGGATTACCTTGCGAGAGGACCGCTCTGGGAGCGGGGGTTCGACTTCAACCACGGTACCGGACATGGCGTTGGCTTCTTATCCGCTGTCCATGAGCGACCGAACGGCATCCGCTGGCGCATCGTTCCGGAGCGTCAGGATTCCTGCGTTCTGGAGGAGGGCATGCTGACATCCGACGAGCCGGGTCTTTACATCGAAGGCAGCCACGGAATCCGTACTGAGAACCTGTCCCTCTGCAGAAAGGCGGAGAAGAATGAGTACGGTCAGTTCATGTGCTTCGAGAACATGACATTCGCGCCCATCGATCTCGATGCGGTGGATATTTCCGTGATGGAGCCGTCTGATGTGAGAATGCTGAACGCGTACCATAAAGAAGTCTGCGAGAAGCTTTCCCCGTATATGACTGAGGAAGAGAACGAGTGGTTAAAAGAAGCGACAAGACCGATTGGAGAGGATTACACATGGCGGATTTAGAGAAAAACATTCTGGTGGTGATCCCGGTAAACGAGGCTCATAAAAAGTTCCTTGAAGAAAAAGCTGCCTCAGGTGACAAGAACTGCTGCATCCGATATGTGAGCGGCGAGGAAGTCACAAAGGAGGACGCGGAACGGGCAAATGTTATCATCGGAAACGTAGATCCATCCCTGCTCTCCGGCACGAAGAACCTGGAGCTGCTCCAGTTAAATTCTGCTGGGGCAGATCTCTATATCAAGGCCGGTGTGATGCCGGAGGGAGCAGTGCTCGCAAACGCCACAGGCGCTTACGGACTCGCGGTCTCCGAGCATATGCTGGGTCTTACGTTCGACCTGATCAGACGTTTAAACCAGTATCATGCCAATCAGGCAGAGCATGTATGGAAAGCCATGGGAAATATCATTTCCGTGGAAGGTTCCACGATCCTTGTCCTGGGTCTGGGCGATATCGGCGGGGATTACGCGAGAAAGGTCCACGCGCTGGGCGCCCATGTGATCGGTGTCCGCCGCACGAACCAGAATAAGCCGGATTACCTGGATGAGCAGCACACGATGGATGATCTGGATATGCTCTTAGGCCGGGCAGATATTGTTGCCATGGTCCTTCCGGGCGGAAGCGCTACAAACCACATCATGGATGAGAGAAGACTCCGCCTGATGAAAAAGGGCGCATACCTCATCAATGTGGGTCGCGGAAACGCCATCGATCCGGATGGACTTTATAAAGTTTTAAAAGATGGACATCTCGGCGGCTGTGGTCTCGATGTTACGGAGCCGGAACCGCTTCCGGCGGACAGCCCGTTGTGGGAGCTTGAGAACCTTGTGATCACGCCTCATGTGGCAGGTAATTTTTTCCTCCCGGAGACATTTGAGCGGATCATCCGGATCGCGGGAGAAAATCTCGCGGCCTGGGCGAACGGAACGCCGTACCGGAATGTGGTGGATTTTACGACGGGATATAGAAAGCAATAGTCAGATAAAAAGTAAAGACAGCTGTTCTTTTGTGTGCTTATATGGCGGGTAAAGAGGACGGCTGTTTTTGCTGTCATGCATTCGAAAGAGGCAGGAGGTAGAGGTCTCCTGTGAATATGAAAGTTAGAAAAACAGCAAAAACAGCAACAAAAAATGCAGGACAGCCGTAAAAACTATCCTGCACAGGTTTGAAGTTATTATATTTTAGAAGCTCGTCTCGTATTTTTTCTTCTTTTCCGCCTCCGGTGCATAAGCAATCGGGTAGATGACGGATGCCATGAGGAGCGCGCCGACCACATCGATCACGGAGTGCTGCTTTAAGAACATTGTTGCCAGGCAGATCAGAACCATCAGAACGCCGGATGCCCCGATGATCATCGGATGTTTCTTTAATTCTTCGCTGTGGCAGACCGCGATGTGGACACCGACGGAGTTGTATACATGGATGCTCGGGAAGACGTTGATGCACGGATCAATGCTCCAGAGTCTCGATACCAGGTAGCAGAAAATATTTTTATCCGGATCGATCGCTGGACGGAAGTCCGTTCCGTTCGGGAACAGGGTGCAGACGAGAAGACTGATCGTCATTCCTGTGAAAAGGAAGGTGCAGAGCCTGTAATAGTCATCACGATTCCGAAAGAAGAAAAATGCGATGGTGGCTGCTACATATAAAAACCACATCAGATAAGGTACGATAAAGATCTCTTCGAAAGGAATCATATCATCGAGTGCCGTGTGCATGACGTGGTAAGGTTTGTTTATGTTCTCCTGAAGTCTTGTAAACCAGGGGATATAGATGAATGCATAGGATAGCATCCATACGTGCCCATATTTTCTTATCAGCTTTTTCAAAAGGATGACCTCCTTTCCTTTCTGAACAGGCATCATCATTAAAGTCCTGCTTTGTAATACTTTTGTCACATTTCCCTTGCGTTGCCAAATTATATCACTTTAAAAGTGGGGTTTCAACCCCCAGTGGTAAATTTTTATCGAAAAGTAAGGAAGACGTTAGAAATGTAAGAAGGCGGTAAGACTTTTGACATTGTTTCGGCTTTATGGTATGTTAAAGGAAGAAAATATATTCGGATTTTCAAACCGGGAGGGAGGAAATTCATGAGAAATAAGGAACTGGTAAGGGAAGCTTTGGAAGCAAGAAAACAGTCCTACTGCCCATATTCCGGCTTTGCGGTGGGAGCAGCGCTTCTATGCGGGGACGGAACAGTTTTTCGCGGCTGCAATATTGAAAACGCGGCGTATCCGGCGACAAACTGTGCGGAGCGGACGGCGATGTTTAAGGCTGTCAGCGAGGGAAATACGGACTTTCGGGCGATCGCCATCGTGGGCGGTCCGAAGGGAAAAGAACCGAAGGATTTCTGCGCGCCCTGCGGCGTCTGCCGCCAGGTGATGGCAGAGTTTTGCGACCCGGAGACCTTTCGGATCGTCCTTATGAATGGGGACGGGGAGATCCGGGATTACCTCCTGAAAGAGCTGCTACCGTTAGGCTTTACGGGGAAAGCACTGGAAAAATAGAAGGCACACTGGAAAGGATGTATCAGAGAAAATATGACATACAGAGATATATTGAAGAAAGTTGATCATACACTGTTAAAACAGCCGTCCACCTGGGAACAGATCAGGGAGATCTGCGATGACGCGGTAAAATATGGAACCGCATCCGTCTGCATCCCGCCGTCCTACGTAAAGCAGGCGGCAGAATATCTGGATGGGAAGATGCCCGTCTGTACCGTCATCGGATTCCCGAACGGGTACAACACGACGGCTGTGAAAGTCTTTGAGACGAAAGAGGCATTAAAAGACGGAGCGGAAGAGATTGACATGGTGATCAACATCGGCTGGGTCAGGATGGGACAGTACGATAAGGTCCTGGCGGAGATCAATGCCTTAAAAGAGGCCTGCGGAGATCACATTTTAAAGGTCATCATCGAGACCTGCCTTCTCACGGATGAGGAGAAGATAAAGATGTGTGAGACTGTAGCTGCTTCTGGAGCGGACTTTATCAAGACGTCCACTGGATTTTCTGCCGCAGGGGCTACAAAGCCGGATGTGGCGCTTATGAAGGCCCATATGACTGCCGGAAAGAAGATCAAGGCAGCAGGAGGAATCGCCGATTTCAACGACGCGAGGGAGTTTGTCCTCCTCGGCGCTGACCGTCTCGGAACGAGCCGCCTTGTGGAACAGGCGAAAAAGAAAGGGGGAGATTTAGATGCCGAAATATAATCGGATTTTTACGATCGTCATAGATTCCTTGGGAACCGGCGCTATGCCGGATTCCGAAAAGTTTGGTGACGTGGGCGTGGATACCTTGGGACATATCGCGGAACACATGAAGGGGTTTCATATCCCGAATCTCCAGAAGCTTGGAATCGCAAACTTAAGACCATTAAAGGGGGTTGCCCCGGTGGAAAAGCCGACGGGCCGCTTCACAAAGTTATCCGAGGCCAGCAACGGCAAGGACACCATGACCGGACACTG
Organism: Clostridium sp. AF28-12; assembly: GCF_003435225.1. Taxonomy (NCBI): domain Bacteria; kingdom Bacillati; phylum Bacillota; class Clostridia; order Eubacteriales; family Clostridiaceae; genus Clostridium; species Clostridium sp. AF28-12. The sequence goes on from NZ_QWGJ01000004.1 coordinate 220,233, forward strand.
GGAGATGATGGGGATCTACACGACGAAACCGTTCAAGACCTTCACAGATCACGGTTTCCCGAAGGAGCTGATCGAAGAGCTGGAAAAACGCACCGGACACAAAGTAATAGGAAATAAGAGCGCCAGCGGAACTGCGATCCTTGACGAACTCGGCGAGGAGGAGATCGCCACAGGCCACATGATCGTCTACACCTCCGCGGATTCAGTTCTCCAGATCTGCGGAAATGAGGAAACATTTGGTCTCGACGAGCTGTATCGATGCTGCGAGATTGCAAGAGAGATTACGATGAAGGAAGAGTGGCGCGTGGGCCGCGTCATCGCGAGGCCGTATGTTGGAAAGAAAAAGGGAGAGTTTGTCCGCACCAGCAATCGCCATGACTACGCGTTAAAGCCGACAGGAACGACGGCGCTCGATATCTTAAAGGACAACGGGTACGATGTGATTTCCGTCGGAAAGATCCGTGATATCTTCGACGGACAGGGCATCACGGAGGCATTCCGATCCAAGAGCTCCGTCCATGGAATGGAACAGACCATCGAGATCTGCAAAGATAAGGATTTCAAGGGACTCTGCTTTGTGAATCTCGTGGATTTCGATGCCCTGTGGGGCCACAGGAGAAATCCGGTGGGATATGGGGAAGAGCTGGAGCGCTTTGATGCGAAGCTTGGCGAACTCCTTGAAAACCTCCGGGAAGGTGATCTTTTGATGATCACGGCGGATCATGGAAATGATCCGACTTACACGGGAACAGACCATACGAGAGAAAAGGTTCCGTTTATTGCCTACTCCCCGTCTATGAAAGAGAAGGGAATGTTTGAGGAACAGAAGACCTTCGGTGTCATCGGCGCGACGGTGCTCGATAACTTCGGACTTAAGAAAGCGGAGAATATGATCGGGGAGTCGATCTTTAAAGAATTAGAATGATCGGGACGTACCTGAAAGCAGCGTGGGCTGCTGGTTTCGTGGAACAGGTAAAATAGAATAAAAAAGGAAGATCCGCATCCCCGGTATCCGGGAAATGTGGATCTTCCTTTTATGTTCAGACAGAAGTGCGAGACTTATTCTGCGCCGAGTTTCGTTTTTACATCCTCGATGGACATGTTCTTCTCTTTTACGATCGCGTATAATTCAGCCATTTCTTTGGCCTCGATCTGTTTTTCAATGTCCTTTTTCTGAGTTCTTAATGCTTTTAATTTCTGCTCTGTCTCTTCGATAGAAGCAAGGACCTCATTTAAAAGATCCTGCGGAGCAACGTCAGTCTTCTTTCTTCCTCTTGGCATAATTACAATCCCTCCTGTGCAGGTTCATATTATTGGAATCCGCGAATCGGATTCTTATACACTATACTATAAACAAGATGTATTGGGAATGCAAGAGAAAAATAGGAGATGTCAGTCTTTTTTTTAAATCGTGTAGATAGAACAGGAAAAATCCATTACAAAAAAATTTCAAAAAACTGTTGACAATTTCGAAAAAATAGGTTAAACTGTCAAAGCAATCGCGCTTGACGGAAACGTCAGACGGAAGCAATGGGGTCTTAGCTCAGCTGGGAGAGCATCTGCCTTACAAGC
>NZ_QWGJ01000040.1:0-5410 GCF_003435225.1 Clostridium sp. AF28-12
ATAGAAGTGTAAAAAATTTTGCCGTTCCTATCCGGCACTTGCGCATTGTGTCGGATAGGTCGGGCGGTTATTCGGGCAAGTCCACCTTGCCAACAAAAGAATAATAAATCTCAATGTCCTGTCTGCGGGTCTTGTTCTCGTCATAGCTGCACTCATGCACAACAATTTTCTCTACAAACTCCCGCAGCAGAGTAGGGGTAAGTTCTTCAAAGCTGGTATGCCGCCGGACAACATTCATAAACTTTTCTGCGTTCACGGTGGCTTCCTGTGCTTTGGAAAGCTCCGCTTGGATAGCGGCGGCTCTTTCTTTCAGTTCCCGTTGCTCTGCTTCATAGTCTGCCGACAGCTCTGTGAAACGCTCGTCTGATATGCGCCCGGTCACGCTGTCCTCATACAGCCGCTTGAAGATAGCGGATAACTCGGCTATGCGTTTCTCGGCGGCTTCCAGTTCCTTTTTCTTGGCGGCGTTCCTGCGCTTGCCCCCGTCCTCGTTCTGCTCAATCAAGAGCTTCATAAACCGGGCTTCATGCTTTGCCGCATAGCTTGTCACTTTCCGCAGATTGGAGAGTACACCAGCGGTCAAGAGGTCGGTGCGGATAAAGTGCGCCGTACAGTCATGGGTGCGTTTCTTGTAGTTGCCGCAGATATAACAGTCCTGCTTGCGCTTGTCTGTCTGGTATCGCTGCTGATACATGACGCTGCCGCAGTCCGCACAGAACAGTATGCCGGAGAACAAGCCCACTTCATCATAGCGGTTGGGGCGTTTGCGCTGCTTGCGAAGCTCCTGCACCCGTTCCCATGTTTGCGTGTCTATGATAGGCTCGTGGTGGTTCTCGAAAATCACTTGCTTTTCCGGGGAATTTTCTACACTGTGCTTGACTTTGTAAGAAAGTTTTTCTGTCTTGAAGTTTACCAGACAGCCCGTGTATTCCCGGTTTTCAAGGATATGCACAACGGTATTGGTCGCCCACTTGCACTCATAGCCGGGGTGGTAGCGGCGGGTGCTGCCCGTCCTGCGGTATTCCAGCGTTCCCGGCGTGGGGATTTGCTGCTCTGTGAGCATACGGGCTATCTTGGTCGGACCATTCCCGGCAAGGCAGAAATTGTATATCTGCTTGACTACGGGTGCAGCTTCCTCGTCAATGATGAAATTTTCGTCCTCGTCCATGAGGTAGCCATACACAGGCTTGCTTGTGATAGGCTTGCCACTCATGCCTTTTGAGCGTTTCACTGCTTTGATTTTCTTGCTCGTATCTCTCACCAGCCATTCGTTAAAGATATTCCGCAGCGGGGCAAAATCATTGTCGCCCTGTGCGCTGTCCACTCCGTCATTGATAGCGATGAAGCGGACACCTTTCTGTGGGAAAATCATTTCCGTGTACATTCCCACTTGCAGGTAGTTTCGCCCTAACCTCGACATATCCTTTACGATAACTGTCCCGACTTTTCCGGCTTCAATGTCCGCAAGCATGGCTTGAAAACCGGGTCTTTGAAAGTTCGCACCAGAATAACCGTCGTCCGTGTACCAGCGCAGATTGGAAAAGCCGTTCTGCTTTGCATAGGTTTCAAGGATACGCTTCTGATTGGAAATGGAATTGCTCTCGCCTTGCAGCTCGTCCTCATGGGAAAGTCTTGGGTAAAGGGCGGTAATTGGTTGTTGGTTGGTCTGTCTTAACATAAAATCCTCCGTTTCCGACAGCCAGCCCCACTATTCCGTACCTTGATTGTACCACATGGGGCGGCTGTCTGTATAGCGGCAAAAGCGTCAAATCTGCTTCTTTATGGTCGGTCAAATCGCCGTTTTTTGTGTAGCAGCTTCCGCTTCCAGCACTTTCATCATCTTGTCGGCTGCGGTGTCGGTTGCGCCCTGCTTGAAGAAGCCGGAAACGGTAAGGACGGAGTTGCCCATGCGGATTTCCGTTACACAGTCCGGGCGGCGGTCTGTTTTGGTGGTGCTTGTCTGTTTGATTTCTGTCATAGGCTCTCCTTTCGCTGCTTCATCAGTTGCTTTAAGCGTTCCAGCTTTTCCTGTGCGGTTTCCTTTCGGAAGTTGCTGCCCGTGAAGCGGACGGGGGCGCACATGGAAGTCAGCCTGTCATAGATACGGGCGTGGGGCGTGTCCTGCGGGTGCTGCAATTCCTCCAGCGTGAGGTTGGTCGTGGCGATCAGCGGCTTGCCGCTTCGGTAACGGCTGTCAATCACGCTGTAAACCTGTTCCAGCCCGTATTCTGTCCCTCGCTCCATACCGAAATCATCAAGTATCAGCAGGGGGTAGCTGCAAAGGCGGGAAATATACTCATTCCTGCCCTCAAAGCTGGCGGCAAGGTCATTGAGTATTGTTGCAAAGTTTGTCATGCAGACGGCAACCTCTTTTTCCATAAGGGCGTTGGCGATACAGGCGGCAAGGTAGCTTTTTCCTGTCCCCACGCCGCCCCAGAACAGGTAGCCGATATTTTCAGCCTGCATGGTTTCCCAGCTCTCCACATAAAAACGGGCGGTTGCGGTCTGCGGGTTTCTGCCGTTGTCATGCTCAAATGTCCAGTTCCGCATAGCAGGGTCGGTAAAGCCCCGGCGTTTCAAGTCCTCCACTGTTTCAAGGTGCTTCTGTCGGCTTTCAGCGGCTTCCCGTTTTTCACGGGCTGCCCGCTGGCAGTCGCACTCTGACGGGTGTCGGTCATGCCCTAACCATTGGGCGGTTTCTTTTGAAAAATAGGCTTCTTTGGGCGTATGGCACTTGCCGCAGTATAAAAGCCCGTCCTCGCCTGTGTAGTCCTCCGCTTCGGCGGTAGTGGCTGTAATGTCCGTAATCATAGCTTCAATCCCGTTTCTCATAAGCTCTCGCCCTCCTTGCATGAATAATCGGGTATGCCCTGTTTCGGGGCAGCCTTGCCTTTGGCAGCGTCCTCCTGCGCCCACTTGTAAATGGTGGCTGCATGGCTGTGGTACTGCTTCCCGGTGGAAGCGATATGGCAGGAAAGCCGGTCAATATAATACTCCCACTTGTCGGGCAGCTCTGTTTTCAGCCCGGAAAGCTCTGTATCGGTCAGTATCACATTGTTGTATCTGCCATAAGCGGCGGGGGTGGGGTGTCCCGTTTCTCCCTCTCTCTCTTTTTCTATCTCTATCTCTTTCTCTAACTCTATCTCTATCTCTGGTGGACGAATGTCGGACAAATGTCCGCCTTTTGTCCAGGGCGGTAAAAGTGCTTTGTTTTCCAGCCTTGCAGCCCGTTTTCGCTCGGCTTCGGTAGAGGACTGTCCTATCATCAGCTCAATGTCGGTCATATAGAAAGCCCCGCTGTCAAGCTGCTCCACAAGCCCCAACTGCCGGAAAATCTCTAAAGCCCTCTCAACCGTCCCTATCTGGTGGCGGGTCAGTGTCGCTATCATCTGCGCTGTGTAGGGGATATGCTCGTCAAGCTGCAACTTCCCGCCGTTTTTCAGCGATTTTAAGTACAGCTTCAAGAGGATATTGGAATATAAAATTCCGTCTTTCATATCTTCCAGCAGCACAATGGAGTCGCTGTCAAAAAAGTTCTCTTTCAGCTTGAGGTAGTAATACTTGCGGTTATCTGCCATTGTCCCTGTCCTCCTTTTTCCGGCGTTTGGAGTAGTAGCGGGGGCAGAGTATGATAACCGCCCGGAAGCTCTGCTTGCAGCTATGGGTACAGCCCCGGCAGAGGTCGTTGTATGTGATACGGTCGCAGGTGGTATTCCCGACTTTCACTTGCCGCAGGAAAAAAGACCATTCCAGCCGCCGTTTCTTGCTCATTCTTGGCATGGGTGCGCTCCTTTCTGCCGTTTCCACTGGTGTGGCGGTATCGGCGGTAATTCTGTATCATCTCGGTATCATTTTCGGGGTTTTTCTGCCCTGTAAGCCCGTTAAAAAATCCTTTGGTATTGGGGATAGGGTACGGGGCAGCCCCCTTGTTCTGTATGGGTTCGGGTACATTTTGGGGTGGTTTTTATCGCTCCTGTTCCTGCCTTTTCACAGGCTTGCGCTCCCGGCGTAAAATCTGGTCGATATTGCCCTTGACGGTCTGTAAGCGGCGGTATTCCTCCCGTTTTGCCCGGTAATCGTTGTAGCCGCTGTTTTTCTCTTTGATAAGGGTTTCAATCTCTGCTTGCAGGGCTTTATAGCTTGGCAGCTTGGAAATGCCGTTCTCCCTAAAATAACGGGCGGCTGCGTCTGCTATGATAAAGTCGCTTTCGTGCTTCTGTCGGTAGGCTGCTTTTGCTTTGGCGTTTTTCTGCTGTTTCAGCCCGTCCCGGACAGGGCGGGTCTTGGAATAGGCAAGCACCTGCCGTTGCAGCTCCTTTTTCCCGTCCAGCGTCTTTTCCACCTGCTTCAGCTCTGTAAGGCTTTCCCGCATGGCGGTATAGGCGGCAGAACAGGCTTCGTCCAGTTCCTCCGGGGAAGAAAAGCCGTACTGCTGATAGGCGGTAACGGTAGCCGCCATTTGCTTTAGATTGTACTTTGCCGCCCAGCGGTCATAGCCCACGCCCTTGCCCTCGGCTCGCTTGGCTTCCCGGTCAACCATGCGCTGCAAGGTGTTGTCTGCCGGGGTGGTTTTTGTGGTTTTTTCCCCTTGTGACGGCTTTTTAACTGCGGCAGGGTATTCGGGTATGGCTTTGGTCTGTTCGGCGGCTCTGCGGGCGTTCTGTGTAAGCAGGGCAAGGACAGTAGCCTTGTCAAAATCGTCCCCCAGCTTCCGGGCTGTGATAGGCTTTGTCCTGTCCGGTGTGAGGTAGGAAAGCCTCCCCCGGCTCTCCTTGACGGTCACACCCTCCCGCAGCAAAAGGGAAGAAAACTCGTCAAAGCTGGTAGCTTGGGAAAGTGCCTGCCGTATCGTCCGGCGCAGCTTCGCCTTGTCCGTTTCAAACTTGGTGGGCTTGGTCGGCTGTCCTGCGGCTTCTCTGGCGGCGTTCTCTTTATCAAGGGCAAGCTGCCCTTTCTTTGCCGCCCAGTATTCCCGTTCGGTTATCCGTTCCTTGCTGCCGTTCAAGAGGTCGATTTGGTAAAGCCCCTCCCGGTGGCACATCTCCATGACTTCACTCTTGAAATATTCCATAGCGGCGTTGGTGCAGCGGTGCTTGCAGCCCTCCCGTGTGTCGGCTGGTCTGTCCATGTAGGGCAGAAGCGGGACTTCATAAATCCGCAGGGAGTTGATGACGATATGCACATGGATATTGCCGCTGTGGTTATGCCCGTCCGGGTGGGTGCAGATTAGGGCTTGGTGTCCGGGAAAATGCTCCTTGCAGAACTGCTCGCCCAGCTCCTGCGCCCAGTCTACGGTCAAGCCGTTGTCTGTCCCGTCCCGTGGGTCAAAGCTGATGATATAGTGGTGGCTTTTCACATCTTCCCGTTTTTGGTTTTTCTCATAGCGGAGATTGGCTCGCATACAGGCAAC
>NZ_QWGJ01000040.1:5420-5773 GCF_003435225.1 Clostridium sp. AF28-12
CCCGCATACAGGCAACAGCGAAATCCTCGCCCCCACAGTTGAGGGAAGAAATGCGGTAATCCTCCCTCGGTATCAGCCGCCCGTTTTCATCAAGGGTGGGCTTCATGGTAAACTCGTCATGCTCAAATGTGAGGTAGGCTTCCGCTGCGCCATAGTCAGCATTTTTAGAGCTGATATGTTTGAATGTTGCCAACAGCGTCACCCACTTTCTGCAAGACTTCAAACTTTAGGGCAGCAAGGTCGGAAACCGCCGCCCGTACCTCCCCGGCAAGCTGCGGGTAGGGGCTGTGCCACTCGTTCAGCGTCCGGGCTATCTGGTTTAAGTTGCCGCCGATCCTGCCGTATTCGGCGGT
>NZ_QWGJ01000041.1:0-718 GCF_003435225.1 Clostridium sp. AF28-12
GCTTCATCCACGGTTCCGGTACCTGTTGCATTCTGTGCCGGAGCAGCGGCTGAGGTCTGTGCCGGAGCAGGGGCAGCGGAGTCTGCTACCTCCGTCTGTGTCCCGGAAGCCTGTGCATTCTGTTCCTGGCTGCTCATTTCCATGACAGCTCCTGTCTGTGCATTGATCGTGTAGGAGTAGGCATACTCTCCGGAAGTAAATTCCACCTTATAGCAGGCCACTCCCGCCACCTCACTTAAGGTCGTGGCTGAAATGTCTGCATCTGCCGCTTCAATATCCGCTGCTTTTAACGCCGCTTCCTGTGCCTCCTCCATAGGGATCATCTGTGTCTGCTCCTTCGTCTGCTCCTGGCTGCTTTGCTGCGGAATACTTGCCGCTGCATTATCTCTGCATCCGGTCAGGGTCATTGCAAGTGCAAATGCCGCTACGGTAAAAATCCATTTCTTTCTCATACTCTTTCTTATCCTCCTATCAGATTGGAATGCGTAAAGTGTAGCCGATATCCTGCCAGATTACAAGTGAAATTTTTGTGTACATGGGAAATTTGTAGAAATTTAATAAATATAGTAACACTTGCAATACCGTAAATTGCGCCGCCCATGCTTCTTTTTACGGATTCCCTGATTGTCTCCATTTTGTATAACAAAAGGCAGCCCACTATGGACTACCCTGATAAAAATAAAAAGCAGCAAATTCCGGCAATCCACTCCTTACTATG
>NZ_QWGJ01000041.1:728-5495 GCF_003435225.1 Clostridium sp. AF28-12
TCCGGCAATCCACTCCTTACTATGTATTATCCTTCAACCCATAACACTGGTATAGCATTTCTGTCATTTTCTTCTTATCTGTTCCCCTTATACCCAAGGACTTTAAATCCACTGTTTCATCAGCTATTTCAGATAAGAACTTTTTCATATCCTCTGCTATTTCCGGACTGAGGACTTGCCTTGTATTGGCTGCGATTAACTGTGCTAATCGGAACACATCGTTTTTATGTTTCTTTATGTTTTTGCTATCGACCTGCTCTCCATTCAACTTGCGTTCCTTTAAATCCAGCCATGCTTTCGTCTTAAATGGAATCAGGCAAGTCGGACTTAATACCGGAATGCCATCAACCATCATTTGTCCGGTTTTTAACAATTCATAATATGCTTCATTTAAAAGGATTGCCGACAAACTGGATATTTCATCATCTATCGGAAGCGGAGTGAGAACTGCATCATCTTCCAATATAATAAAATCCGGATTTCTGGAAAATATTTCTATCATATATGGATATTCTTTACTTTTCGGAGATGTGAAACGATAAAACTGTGCATTTCCAGTGCTTTTATTCAAATGCTCATATCCTGCTTCTTTGACATACTCCCAAAACTGCCTGCCAAACTCCGCTGTTATGGATTCAACAATCAATACAATATCTACATCTTTTGTAGCACGAAATGGTAATTCTTCATTTTCCATAATCAAATCACACGCCGTCCCACCGATGATGACATATTGATTTTCAAAACCTTGAAATCTTTCCTTAAATTTTGTAAATCCACTGACCATTACTCATGCAACCTTCTTTCCTGCAATTCATCTACTGCTTCTTCAATTCTTTCATCATTTGTATTTGTAAAAGATAAAACAAGTGAAATATCATCAGCACTGTTATCCTCTGAAAATTGTTTTGGGTTGTATGCCCATAATTCAAGGCTGACCTGTTTATCCGGGTCTATCAATTCATCAGTCAGCAAGGCTTTATCATAATCTTTCTCACTAATTGCATAGGTAACAACTCGGCTTGGATTTAGCATTGTTTTTTTAGAAAGTGCTGTTTCCCCTGCAAAGACCATATTTTCTGTAACTTGCGTCTTATCTATATATCCTGTTTTTCGAACAGGAGTCGTCAAATATACTTTTGCTTTTTCAAATAATTCATCTCGCTTATATTTTGACTCAATAAACTTATTGACACCGTCTTTTGCTACAAGAAACAAATCTGTCGTTTCCAACTGCTTCACTGCTCTGGTCAAGGTCATTGCTGTAAACGGAAGCACTTTTCCGGCTTCTGAAGTATACAATCGTTTTTTCTTACTGTACAGATAAAATAAAAACAACTGCTGCGTGGAGTAAACAAACTTACTCGTCAGCTTTTGGGGTTCTTTTTCATCAGAAAGCATTGTCCCAATGAAAGGAAGAAAGACCTGCTTATCAGTAATAAATGGTATATTATTTTCTATAAGGCTTTTTCTTCGATAATTTGATACCGTTGTAAGTTCAAATACGACTGGCACATTATCAATCTGCTGTATTTTTACAATTTGTTTTTTCAATGCCGGAAGTGTGGCAAGTTCTTCTGTTGGAGCAAGCATTATACAGCGTCTGTTTCCAATATATGCTGTATGAAAATCATAACTCCCTGCAATATAAACAGGCAAAGAATCCTGATGATTCCATGCTTCATATTTTATAGAAATCCCGAATACGCTTGTAAGCATATTTCTCATTCTCCTTTTAACTTAATTTGTTTTATTTTAACTTATCCAATGTTAAAAGTCAAGTTTTTGAGTTATTTTGAATTTATATTTCCTTTTTCCGTGACCGGATACTGGTTCAATAATGTCTGCCTTTGAAAGGCTTACCTGAACTTTCTGTCTTTCGTTATAGAATGATGTGGAAGTTTCGGTAACAGAGATATTCTGACCTACATAAGTAACCAAACTAATTGTCTACATCTCCCTGCTATTCTTTTTAACTTTATTCTGATCCTGCGGATCTCTGACTTGTTTTTCCGAAACTTCACATTGCTTTGTGCAAAGACGCTCTTTCAACGATATGCGACCCTGCTGCAGCTTCTGCTTATCTTCTTTACGATTAAATTTTTCCACACCATTGTTAAGCACATTGTCAATCATGTTATAATTCTGCTCTTCCATTTCCTCGATCTTAGCAAGCGGCTTGTACTCTGCCAGTTTTACAAGCAGCTCTTTGGCTCTCTGCTCACTGTTCTCATCGGTGCCTTCTTCTATGGAAGTCTGCAAAAAATTCTGAAAATGTCCGATGTTTCCATTGCGTATATCTTCTGCGATCCTTTGCACCTGCGCTTCCTGATCCGATACCGTATCGCTATACTCATAAGGATCCATGTCATAGGATAACCGGTCAAGTTCTCCCGCAAGTGCCTGTATTTTCTGCTCTTTCGTTTCCCGGTCATTGACCTCTTTCTCCGGGAATGCTTCTACCAGCTTTTTAATAGCGTCCTGCACGCTCGGATGATCTCTCACATCCGGCATATAGTTGAGAAAATCTACATCACTCGTCTTTCCGGTAAGAAGATCCACCTGGTCATCCTCCAGGCAGTCGGTTCCCTCTACATGAAGATTCACTCCGATTGCCGGAACTCCATTTAACCGTGCCGGATCCATTTTCCGGTAAATCCGGATAGCATCTTCAATGGTTGGAATATCCTTATAATATGCTCCGATGCCATGAAATTCTCCACACTCTGCCACAGTAAATGTGACCGTAAGATCTTCTGCTTTCTCTTCCAGTTCATGCAGAAATTGTGGCAGACCGGTAAATCCGAACGTATCCACAAAATGTGCGCTGTTTTCTCTGTTTTCATGCAGTACCACAATGTCACTGACAGAAAGAGAATGTGCCTTGTAGTCTGCCGGGTGGTCAATATTGAACTTCGTATAGATGGCTTCCAGTGTTTCCCCCTGCGTCCTTCCCCGGAATTCAGACAATTCCCCCATATACACCTGTTCATAATTCTCCGGCACTATGGTATCCAAATTATACTTGGTGATTCCCATACGTTTCAGACTTTCCGTTCCTTCAAAGCGGAACTTATCCAGTTCAGGATTATTCTTTAACTGGTAAATGCCATATTTATCCATACTTCCATGGAGTAACTGTGCAGCCTTTCGTGCATCAGAAGCTTCTTGCTGTTTCTGTGATTTATTGATTTCTGTCTCCGAATCCTGCAATGCATCAATCCCTTTCTGCGCATCCATCATAGTAAGCTCCACATCCTTGTCTGTAATTTCCTGTACTTTTTGTTTTTCTGTCTGATTATCTGTCATAGATTACCTCCATTTTTGCATGATAAAAGGCAGCCCACAATGGACTGCCTTGATAAAAGAAAAAGCAGCAAATCATTTACTGATCTACTGCTTGTTTCTTTGGTATTTACTTGTTACTTATACCAATACCGATTTATTTTCTTTAATAATTTTTTCAATCTCTGCAATGCTTTTTTTCGTTGCAAGCGAAATTTGCTCTAAAGAAAACTTATTTTCATACATATTTTTAATGATCTCAACCTTTGTATCATCTACAATTCCCTGACTCAGATTACACATAACGCTCACATCCTCTCTAAATTCACTGCTGATTGGGATATTATACTCATGTTCTGGAATATCATTCGTAATTCCAACTAAACGATATTCAACAGCTTCAAATGCAGAATACCTGTTTTATGTCATCATAATTCGTGTTTACAAAATCTCTCTTTTTTTGAAGAGACAAGCACCTTACACTATTAAAGCAGTCTTAGTAACTGCACCAGCTCATGTGACTCCTGTTCTTTTGAAGTGGTTTGTCTGGTATCAAACTGTGAAAATCTGTTATTATTATAGTATTTCAACAGTTTATCGTCATTATTTGTCTCAAGGAATACCACCATTCCTCCACCCATATACTGCATTTCTTCAATAACCGACCATGCCAGTTCCAACATTTCTGCTCCGGTAATTCTATTGTTTCGACCTTCAGCAAAATTCTTGCCAAGCTGTGCGATCAAATATGCTGACATTGTATATGTCTGTGATTTTTCATCCAGCTCACTTATTCGCAGTAATTTTCTTTTTACTGTGTTGCTTACTGTTTCACCTCTCACGGTCAAAGGCTTCAATGCTATACTAAAATAGCCTATCAGTTCTCCCTCATCATTGGAAAAGACCAAATATGTAACGGACTGATTCTTTTTGGTAAACTCTATTGCATTTTTCTTCAAAAAATATTCAACATCCGGGTTCTTTGGACATGAAAAATCGGAGAGCATTCTGACAAGCGCAGGCTCTCCGACCTCTTCATCAGTTCCTAAAGCTAAATACTCACGAATGTTAATCATCGTATAATTATCTCTGACCGACATCCGCTTTCTTCCTCTTTTCCATGAATTTTCTCAACTCTGCTTCTCCTTTTATCTGTCTCGCAGATACTGGAGTGCGCACCGGGCGATTATTGGCAGAATTCTCTATCGCATCGACAAACATCTCTACCTGCTTCTGACCGGATATGATAAAATTCTTCGTGATACTAGAAGTTGCCATATAAACACCTCCTTTATTAGTATGGCTGTTCTTCTGCCTATTACTCAATGTAATTTGCATTCTTTTCTACCTTTATTCTATTATGGAAATATCCGCTTTGCAACACAAAAATTATGAAAATTATATTACTTCCTCCTTCCCCTTTGTCTTATCCACTGCATCCTGTTGTGGTCAAGCTTTTTTGTAACACTTGTGGCTAAAAAA
>NZ_QWGJ01000042.1:0-5127 GCF_003435225.1 Clostridium sp. AF28-12
TAGGGATATTTTTTGTAGAAGGAGGAGGTTTATTTGAACACGCAAATCATCGCCATTGCCAACCAGAAAGGCGGCGTTGGCAAAACAACAACCTGTGCGAACTTGGGAATAGGTCTGGCACAGGCCGGAAAGAAAGTGCTTCTGATCGACGGGGACCCGCAAGGAAGCCTGACAATCAGCTTGGGAAATCCGCAACCAGACAAGCTGCCATTTACACTGTCGGATGCAATGGGCAAAATTCTGATGGATCAGCCTATACGCCCCGGAGAAGGTATTCTGCATCATGCAGAAGGCGTTGACCTGATGCCTGCGGATATTCAGCTTTCCGGTATGGAGGTTTCTTTGGTAAACGCCATGAGCCGTGAAACGATTTTACGGCAATATCTGGACACACTGAAGGGACAATATTCCCATATCCTGATTGACTGTCAGCCCTCGTTGGGAATGCTTACGGTCAATGCGCTGGCGGCTGCGAACAGGATCATAATTCCCGTTCAGGCAGAGTATCTGCCCGCCAAAGGGCTGGAACAGCTTCTATCTACGGTCAGTAAGGTGAAACGGCAGATCAATCCAAAGCTCCAGATTGACGGTATCCTGCTGACGATGGTGGATAACCGCACCAACTTTGCCAAAGAGATTGCTGCTTTGCTGCGGGACACCTATGGAAGTAAAATCAAAGTCTTTGGAACGGAAATCCCCCATTCTGTCCGGGCAAAGGAAATTAGCGCAGAGGGAAAAAGTATTTTCGCCCATGACCCTGGCGGCAAGGTGGCAGAGGGGTATCGAAATCTAACGAAGGAGGTGTTGAAACTTGAAAAGCAGCGCGAAAAAAATAGAGCTGGCATCGGTAGATGACCTGTTTTCCACCGAGGAAAGCCGTGCCGATGCACAGCGGGAACGGGTGCTGGAAATTCCCTTGTCTGAGCTACACCCTTTTAAGAACCATCCGTTCAAAGTCAAGGATGATGAAGCCATGCTGGAAACTGCGGACAGTATCAAGCAGTATGGTGTGCTGGTTCCTGCGATTGCCCGCCCTGACCCGGAGGGTGGTTATGAACTGGTAGCCGGACACAGACGGCACAGAGCAAGTGAACTGGCAGAAAAAGAGACCATGCCGGTAATTGTCCGTGATCTGGATGATGACGCTGCCACAATTATTATGGTTGACAGCAACCTGCAACGAGAAAGCCTGCTTCCAAGTGAGAGGGCCTTTGCCTATAAAATGAAGTTGGAGGCTATGAAGCACCAGGGAGAGCGAGTGGATTTAACTTGTGCCCAAGTTGGGCACAAGTCCGATGGTAGAAAATCCAGAGATATTTTAGCTGAACAGGTTGGACAGAGTAAGAATCAAATTCAGAGATTTATCCGTCTGACTGAGCTGATTCCCGAACTGCTGGACATGGTGGATGAAAAGAAAATTGCCTTAAACCCCGCCTATGAGCTGTCCTTTCTCAAAAAGGAGGAACAGGTAGACCTGTTGGACGCGATGGACAGCGAACAGGCTACCCCTTCTCTTTCTCAAGCCCAGCGGCTCAAGAAATATAGCCAGGAGGGGCATCTGACCCTCGATATGATGCGTGTCATCATGGGTGAGGAAAAGAAAAGTGATCTGGACCGGGTGACATTTACCTCTGACACTTTGCGGAAGTATTTCCCTAAAAGCTATACGCCCCAGCGGATGCAGGAAACCATCATCAAGCTGCTGGAGGCATGGCAGAAAAAGCGTCAGAGAGACCAGGAACGATGAAAGGAGCCGCCTATGAGGGATATTTCAGCCCGTGAGCTGAAAGGACACAACATTCTCGCCGTAGAGAGGTTTTGGGATAACACCCGCTGGATGATCGAGTTTTCCGTCCTGCGTCCCAGCACTGCTTACGGAAGCCCCGGAGATGAAATGCGGCTGTTTTTGACTGAGGACGGTTATCAGGCCGCCCTGCAAAGCCAGCAGCGCCGGGAGATCAAAATCAAAAGGTACGCCCGTGTAATTGAGGGTCATGTCTTGGATGTAAAGAAAAAACGGAGAAAATAAGATGTTTAGAGAAAAAGAAATTTGCAATGCCATCAGGACGGCGTATCTTTATCTTTTCCCCGACAAAAAGGAGCGGAAAAGGGCGCTTTCCAGATTGAACATGGAACTTGTGGCGCAGTCTGTCCGCTATCGTGGGGAAAGTGTCCTTGCTTACCAGACCGCGGGAAACCATGAGTGTTCCTTGAACTACTATGGGCCAGAGTTGTTTCCACAGCGGGGATTTTGCATTTACCAAAAAACTATCCAGAGTCATTCTACGCAGGTGGATGCTTCTTGCATCCGGGAACTATGGCTCTTGGAGGACGGGCGGTTTGTGGATGTCTCCTGCGTGAATACGAAATACCGTTCGGCGTATGAAAGGTTTTCTACCTGTTACCGTACTATCCATCATATCGTCAGGGAGCGGGACTGGCAGGACTATCCAGCGGAGGAGGTTGCCGACGCCTTTGAGGACATCAGCCGCTATCCCTTTGATGGGAGACCAGGAGTTTTCTATGAAGTTTGAGCCGCGTCTTTACTGACAGCGGCTTTTGTTATTTTCTGACCACAGGAAGGAGTGAAGTGAATGGCAGTCTACCGCGTACAACGGACACGCGATTACACCGTTATGTCAAATTATCATCTGAAGGATAAGGGGCTGACCTTAAAGTCTAAGGGTCTGCTCTCCATGATCCTGTCGCTCCCAGAGGAGTGGAATTACACTACAAGAGGGCTTGCTTCCATCTGTAAGGAGGGTGTGGACGCCATTGGCTCTGCGCTCAAAGAGTTGGAAACAGCTGGCTATATTGTCCGCAGGCAGCTTCGCGGTGCGAATGGCCGTATTACTGATACCGAGTACATCATTTATGAGCAGCCACAGCCAAAGAAGCTGGATATGCTGCCGTCAGATGTGGTTTCACCAGATACGGAAAACCCGGATATGGTAAAACCGGATACGGAAAAGCCCGCAGAATTAAATATAGAGAAATCAAATACAGAAAAATCAATTACTTATGGATCAAGTACCGATTCCATTCCCTTCCGGGAAACAGCGGCGGCAAGACCGCCGGAACGGAAAGGAAGAGATGCGATGTCTGTCACAGAGATAGAAAATTATCGGGAATTGATTTTGGAGAATATCGAGTATGATTGTCTGAAGCAGCGTTATCCTCTCTACCTGGATGACCTGAATGAGATCGTAGAGCTGTTGGTAGAAACGGTCTGTGCCAGACGAAAGACCACCCGGATCTCTGGGGCAGACTTTCCTCACGAGATCGTGCGTTCCCGTTTTTTGAAACTGGACAGCTCCCACATCGAGTTTGTCATGGACTGTCTGCAAAAGAACACCACCCAGGTACGCAACATGAAGCAGTACCTGCTTGCGGTGCTGTTCAATGCGCCTACCACCATGAATAATCACTTCACTTCATTGGTCAACCACGATATGCACGCAGGCGGCTGGTAAAGGCCGCCTTTTATCATGCCAAAGGAGGCACGACATGAACCAGATGGAAATTTTCAAAAACCCGGAGTTTGGCAGTATCCGGGTCATCGAAGAAAACGGCAAATACCTGTTCTGCGGAACGGATGTGGCCGCTGCGCTGGGGTACAGCAATTCCCGCGATGCAATTATCCGCCATTGTAGGTATGTCGTGAAACGCGACGCACCTCACCCACAAAGCCCCGACCGCAAAATCAGTATGACTTTTATCCCCGAAGGAGATTTGTACCGCCTGATTGTTCACAGCAAATTGCCATCGGCAGAACAGTTTGAACAGTGGGTATTCGATGAGGTTCTGCCTACCATTCGCAAGCACGGGGCCTATCTCACAAGAGAAAAGCTTTGGGAGGTAGCTACTTCCCCGGAGGCTCTGATGAAGCTCTGCTCAGACTTGTTGGCTGAGCGTGAAGCAAATATTTCTCTGCGTAAGGAAAATGCACAGCTGGAGGGCAAAGCCGCTTTCTATGACCTGTTCATCGACTTAAAGCACAGCACCAATCTCAGGACAACCGCCAAAGAGTTGGATGTCCCGGAGCGCCGGTTTGTTCGGTTTCTGATAGAACGACGGTTTGTGTACCGCACAGCATCCGGCAATGTGCTGCCCTATGCCAATGTGAAAAATACGGGGCTGTTCTGTGTGAAAGACTACTGCAATCACGGGCATACCGGCTCCTACACGCTGGTTACGCCAAAGGGAAAGCTCTACTTTGCTCAGCTGCGGGAGATGATCTTGCTGGTCTCATAAGAACGGAAAGGAAGTGGGTTTTATGCAGGAAGGCAAAACAATCGGGCAGCTGATGGAGGAAATGCGCCAGAAAGCCGGGGCGCAGAACTATCACGGTCATGACTACATGGATCTCCAGCGATTTGCGGAGAACACCCGGCACATGATTATTTTTGATGTACTGACGCATGACTCCCCGGTTGGCTGGAAAGGAGAACGCACCCGCCTGTTTTTGTCAGATATAGGCTATGAAAAAGCTCTGGACAGTCAGGCAAATGGGCAGATCAAGATTCTCAGCCATGCAAAGGTCAGAAATGGAGATTTGTTTTATGACCACAAAGAACAGATACGATAGGAGGAATCCGATATGAATGAGGAAAAGAAAGTACCCTTTAAGTGGGAATATGGGGAAGAAACCATATCGCTGCAACTTGGAATGTATGCGAATAATCAGCGGCTTTATATCGGCATGATTACCCATACAGAAGATGGAGCAGAGGCGTTTGCAGATATGACGGTGAACCTACCAGGATATTCCCTGGGCCCCGGAGAGGCGTTTATTTCCGGTGACATCAGCAAGGACCTGCTGCGATTCATCAAAGAGAACAAGTTGGGGAAGGTGCTTCCATATCAGGTGCAGTCCGGATATGGAAAATATTCTGCCGTTGCCTTTGATCTGGAGAAGTTGAAGGCATTTGACCCCAAAGGTGTGGCAGAGTTTCGGGAAGAGTGGAATCTGCCGGATAAGAAGCCGGTAAAGAAAAAGAACCGCGGGATGGAGCGATGAAGAAATATTTTCTCCGGCGGCTGGTGGTCCCGCCTTAGAAAGAAGTGCACCACCCCTGCACATTTTGTGGAAAGGAGGCGAGAAAATGCAGGAAGAAGTGGAAAACA
>NZ_QWGJ01000043.1:0-482 GCF_003435225.1 Clostridium sp. AF28-12
GTAGAGACGGTAGTTCTTTTGTCCCACAAAAAAGCCGACAGTTATATCCACATTGATGTGGAGTTTGGAGAGGGCGAGGGCAAGATTCCGGTAGATAGTATTGCTAAAAGAGCCGAAGCGTACAAGCCCAAAGAAAAAGTGACCTACAAAATGATTAAGGAGTACATAGAAGCGAAATACGGCTTCAAGGTACATACCGCATATATCGCAGAGGTAAAGCGAAATTTGGGATTGCCGATGTATGATGCTCCTAATGCGGTAGAAGAATTGAAACAGCCGAGGAAACATCCGACACCAGAAAAGGTAGAAGCAATCAAAGATGCACTTCGTTATTTTGCAGTGATATAAAACTTTACTTACAATCGAATATTTCTTACATAGCCGTTTATTCATTTATTTGAGTAAGCGGCTTTTTTCATCCCTATTTGTCGGAATAGGGATATTTTTTGTAGAAGGAGGAGGTTTATTTGAACACGCAAATC
>NZ_QWGJ01000043.1:492-4515 GCF_003435225.1 Clostridium sp. AF28-12
TAGGGATATTTTTTGTAGAAGGAGGAGGTTTATTTGAACACACAGATCATCGCCATTGCCAACCAGAAAGGCGGCGTTGGCAAGACAACGACCTGTGCCAACTTGGGAATCGGGCTGGCGCAGGCCGGAAAGAAAGTCCTTCTGATCGACGGAGACCCACAAGGGAGCCTGACAATCAGCCTGGGAAATCCGCAACCGGACAAGCTGCCCTTTACCTTGTCTGACGCTATGGGTCGAATCTTGATGGATGAGCCGCTCCGTCCCGGCGAGGGTATCCTGCACCACTCAGAGGGCGTAGACCTGATGCCTGCGGACATCCAGTTATCCGGTATGGAGGTATCTCTGGTAAACGCCATGAGTCGTGAGACTATCTTGCGGCAATATCTGGACACGCTGAAGGGGCAATACTCCCATATCCTCATCGACTGCCAGCCCTCCCTGGGTATGCTCACAGTCAACGCACTGGCAGCTGCCAACAGGATCATAATTCCCGTTCAGGCAGAGTATCTGCCCGCCAAAGGGTTGGAACAGCTGCTCTCCACGGTAAACAAGGTAAAGCGGCAGATCAACCCCAAGCTCCAGATAGACGGTATCCTGCTGACGATGGTGGACAGCCGAACCAACTTTGCCAAAGAGATCTCCGCGCTCCTGCGTGAGACCTATGGTAGCAAGATCAAAGTATTCGGCACAGAGATTCCCCATTCTGTCCGGGCAAAGGAAATCAGCGCCGAGGGAAAAAGTATTTTTGCCCATGACCCTGGCGGCAAGGTGGCAGAGGGGTATCGAAATCTAACGAAGGAGGTGTTGAAACTTGAAAAGCAGCGCGAAAAAAATAGAGCTGGCCTCGGTAGATGATCTGTTCTCCACCGAAGAAGGCCGTCAGGATGCAAAGCTGGAAAAGATTCAGGAGATTCCGCTGTCTGAACTGCATCCCTTTAAGAACCACCCATTCAAAGTCAAGGATGACGAAGCCATGATGGAGACCGCTGACAGTATCAAGCAGTATGGCGTTCTGGTTCCGGCGATTGCTCGACCGGACCCGGAGGGCGGTTATGAGCTGGTAGCCGGACACAGGCGGCACAGAGCCAGTGAGCTGGCAGAAAAGGAGACCATGCCGGTCATTGTTCGGGATTTGGATGATGATGCCGCCACGATCATTATGGTTGACAGCAACTTGCAGCGAGAAAGCTTGCTCCCAAGTGAAAGAGCCTTTGCCTACAAGATGAAGCTGGATGCCATGAAAAGACAGGCTGGCAGACCGAGTAAAGAAAATGTGTCCCAAGTTGGGACACAAAAGCGATCAGACCAGTTGCTTGCTGAACAGGTGGGGCAAAGTCGAAATCAAATTCAGCGCTATATCCGTCTGACAGAGTTGATTCCTGAATTGATGGATATGGTGGATGAAAAGAAGATTGCCCTGAACCCTGCCTATGAGCTGTCCTTTCTCAAAAAGGAAGAACAGGTAGACCTGCTGGACGCGATGGACAGCGAACAGGCTACCCCTTCTCTTTCTCAAGCCCAGCGGCTCAAGAAATATAGCCAGGAGGGGCATCTGACCCTCGATATGATGCGTGTCATCATGGGTGAGGAAAAGAAAAGTGATCTGGACCGGGTGACATTTACCTCTGACACTTTGCGGAAGTATTTCCCTAAAAGCTATACGCCCCAGCGGATGCAGGAAACTATTATCAAGCTGCTGGAACAGTGGCAGAAAAAACGCCAGAGAGATCAGGAACGATGAAAGGAGCCGCCTATGAGGGATATTTCAGCCCGCGAGCTGAAAGGACACAACATTCTTGCCGTGGAGCGTTTTCAGGATAACACCCGCTGGATGATTGAGTTTTCCGTCCTGCGTCCCAGCACAGCTTACGGTAGCCCCGGAGAGGAAATACGACTGTTTTTGCCTGAGGACAGGTATCAGGCCGCCCTGCAAAGCCAGCAGCGTCGGGAGATCAAGATCAAGCGTTACGCTCGTGTGATTGAGGGACATATCCTCGATTTCAAACCGGGAAAACGCCGCCGCTCATAAACCCATACAACGAAAGGAAAGGAATGACTATGTGTACGGTAAAGGAAATTCAAGAAGCAATCCGGGAAGATTGCAAATCTCAGCATGACATGGATACAACGGATATTGACCGCGTGATGCAAACACTTCCTTTCGCCCAGGAGGAGCCATTTACAGAGGCGCGTCTTCAAAAGCCGCTGTTTTGGTTTTATGCAAGAAAATTTGAAAAGTGTTGAACACCGCAATTCTTTGGAATGAGGATTGCGGTTTTTTGTACCCAAAATTCGGAAGGAGTGAGGTCGATGGCCGTTTTTCGCATTGAACGGACCCGTGATTATACCGTGATGAGCAATCATCATTTACGAAATGCAAATCTGTCGTTAAAAGCCAAGGGGCTGCTTTCCATGATGCTGTCTTTGCCAGAGGACTGGAATTACACCACCCGTGGTCTTGCAAAGATTTGTAAGGAGGGCGTGGATGCCATAGGCGCTGCGTTGCGGGAATTGGAGGCTGCCGGTTACATTGTGCGGCACAAACTGCGTGACCGCCAGGGACGCATCAGTGATACGGAGTATGTCATATATGAGCAGCCACAGCCGAAGAACCCGGATACGCCCCAGCCGGATATGGCTTCACCAGATACGGAAAACCCGGATATGGTAAAACCGGATACGGAAAAGCCCGCAGAATTAAATATAGAGAAATCAAATACAGAAAAAACAATTACTTATGGATCAAGTACCGATTCTATTCCCTTCCGGGAGGCAGCGGCAGCACAGCTGCCGGAACGGAAAGGAAGGGATGCGATGTCTGTCTCAGAGATGGAAAGTTATCGGGATTTGATTCTGGAGAACATCGAGTATGACCACCTGTGCCGGGAGTTTACCACCTACCGGGAGGATCTGGACGAGATTGTGGAGCTGATGGTGGAGACCGTCTGCGCCAAGCGGAAAACCACCCGGATCGCTGGCAGCGACTTCCCCCATGAGGTGGTCCGCTCCCGTTTTTTGAAGCTGGATTGCTCCCACATCGAGTTTGTCATGGAATGCCTGCGGAACAATACCACCGAAATCCGCAACATGAAGCAGTATCTGCTTGCGGTGCTGTTTAATGCGCCGACCACGATCAGCAACCACTACACCGCACAAGTTAACCACGATATGTACGCAGGCGGCTGGTAAACAGCCGCTTTTCTGCTGCCCGAAAACACCGGGAGAAAGGATTTTGCCATGAAACGACCTCTTGCCTACATTACGGCTCCCTGGAGCAACAGCCAGTATGAGAACGCCGAGAACGCTGCGGCCTACTGCCGTCAGGTGTACGATGCCGGGTATTCGCCCATCTGCCCGGTGCTGTTCCTGCCTACCTTCCTCAAAGACGAGATTCCCCAGGAGCACAAGGACGGGCTGGATATGGCGCGGGACTACCTGCGCCGGTCCCATGTGCTGGTGGTCTGCGGCCACGGCATCGACGAGACCGTGAAGAATGACATTGCCACCGCCGAGCGCCTGCGGATCACCGCCACCACCCTGGACGGTATCCTGGCCGTGAAGGGCCAGGGACGCGGGAAAGGAGGTGCACGCCATGTCTGAGGGAAAGACCATAGGGCAGCTGATGGAAGAAATGCGGGTAAAGGCAGGAGCGCAGAATTATCACGGTCATGGATATATGGATCTCCAGCGTTTTGCGGAGGACACCCGGCACATGATTATTTTTGATGTGCTGACGAACGATTCCCCTGTTGGCTGGAAAGGCGAACGAACCCGCCTGTTCCTGTCGGATACCGGTTATGAAAAAGCACTGGATAGTCAGGAAAAGGGGCAGATTAAGATTTTGAGCCACGCAAAGGTACGTCAGGGCAATCTGCACTATGACCGTTCTGACCAGTTACGCTAAGGAGGGCGGTATGAAGCGTTATCTTCTGCGGCGGCTGGTGGTTCCGCCTTAGCAAAAAAGAGATTCCCTGCAAACTTCGTGGAAAGGAGGCGAGAAAATGCAGGAAGAAGTGGAAAACA
>NZ_QWGJ01000044.1:0-4291 GCF_003435225.1 Clostridium sp. AF28-12
ATCTGGTTTAAGTTGCCGCCGATCCTGCCGTATTCGGCGGTTAGCTTCCCGACGGCGGCAAGCAGCTCGTCGTTGACGGGGGAAACGGTTATGGTGGGGCGTATGGCTGCCCCGGTTATGGCTTGCCGGATAAACTCGGCTTGGCTCATGTTGCAGGCAGAAAGCCTTTCCGCAAACTCGGCGTATTCTTCCTCGGTCATGCGTGTCTTGACTACCCGGCTGCGGTGCGGCGTGTTGTATCGTTTTCGCATGGTAAAACCTCCTTTCTGTGCGTGGTGTCCTCTCACTAATAGGAGAAAAACGGGGTGTGAAGCGGAACTGTTTTTGAAAAATCCGAAAAAATATTTTGAGGGATTTTTAAGCGGCGCAAGCCGCATAAGCAGGGTTTGGGGAAGGCACTCCCCAACAAGATTCCCGCAGGGGCAAAATGAGCGAAAAGCGAATTTTGGTACTGCGGTAGAATCTTGCTCTGAAAAACTGCCACTTTCCTCTGCGGCTGACTTTGCGGCAATCTACAAGGGTCGGTGTGGCTGCTTTCGTCAATATAGCGATTGCGGAGGCGTGTCCTGCCCACCTTTGTTCCCCTCTACGGACAGAAACGGAAAATGCCAAACGCTCATTTGGATTTTTCATCACTACTACGGCAGGCAAGCCCATTTCGGGCAAACTTCCCCGTCACTCACTACTACAAGGGAACGGGGCGTTTTGCCAAAAATGGGAGCAAAAAACGCCACGGATTTTCAAAAATCTGTGGCGTTGCTGTTTGGAGCAGTATTCAATTTTAGTCTCCCGTTCCCTCTTTTGGGTAAAAGAAAAGGACAACCGATTTTGGCTGTCCTGTGAAAATGTGTATTATGTTGTATTATGTATGATTGACAAGATTAAATTTGAAGATCATTCTTCTACAAAGTATCTGTATGCGGCGGCTTCAAGCTCTCCACATTCGTTAAGCAAGTTGCCATTTTCATCATAAAGCTTATAGGTAATTTGAGTATTACCTAACGACGCTTCTCCGTCCAATCCAAGCAACAAAGTATAGTAATTTTCTTTTAGCACCAAATTCAATAGATCATACAAATCATCTTTTGATATACCTTGTTCAGTTATTGCACTGATTTTTTTGCCGACAACTGATGAAGAATTAGGATTGAAGTATTCGGCTAAAATGGTTTTCTTTTCTTCGTAGCATAACTTAACAAATTGTTCTCCTGTCATTTTTATACTCCCCATACCGTAGTGTAAAATATATATTTATATTTCATTCTGTCGGAACTATTATAGCACATAGATGTGAAATTTTCTACTGTCTTTCCCCCATAATGGGCGGGAGCGACAGCACTTTAGTCTGTCGCTCCCTTGATTGCCACAAAAGCAGGACGGGCGGCGGCTGTCAACGGTGGCACATTTGCGCCGTTCATCTTGACCGTTGACTGGCTCGGCTGGATTTGCTATTTATTTCCTCACCATTCCTGTGTCTTGGCTTCCTTCCGGATTTTCATTATCTGTATTTGATATATACTGCCAGGAATTACAGAAACCAACGCAAAAATACCAAAGATTATAGATTGCTTTGTAACTGCGAATAGTGCAAACATGAGCAGTAGAAATAGCCACGGATTGCGTAAGTTGCGATAATATTTTTCTTTATCGTCATAAGAGGTATGGAGTTCAAAAGGCTTTCCATCATTTGCTTTTTCCACAATCAAGATTTCTCGATTAAAAGTTGTTGTGTTTGTCGCAATACGACCGCCCCTTTCTGCCCATGGGCGCCAACGAACTTTTCCAACAGAATAGTTTAGATTGATATTTTTAAAAAACACCTTATATCCCATATCCTCCAAAAAATTAGCATAATCTATTGAACTCTCTTTTGATTTTTCTCCGATAAACTCTACACAATAGGTCACTTCATCGGGCTTGCATTTTTCAAATTCGTATAACAGTTTTCCTGTCCGAACAAGTCGATAACCCTTTTCAGACATTTTGTTTAGCCATTTTTCCTGCGTATTTAGCAATCCGCCAAAAAAGCGATAACATTTTTTACTCATACTGCACCTCCAATAATTTCACTTGCAATGCTTACAAGTTCATTTAGTCTTGCAAGCTCTTTTTCTGCAATTTCTTTTCCCTGTGCTGTAATGTGGTATTCTTTTTTTCTTCCCTCACTATCTCCATAAGGTTCAATCCACTTCTTGTCCTGCAAAGAGTTTAATGCTCCATATAAAGTGCCTGCGCCTAACGAAAGCCGCCCGCCCGTTTTTTCTTCAACAAACTGCATAACGGCGTATCCGTGTTTTGGTGTATAAAGAGAGAGTAAAATATAAAAGGTCACTTCTGTAAGTGCGCCACTTTTTGCATTGTCTCTCATAGTCCAGCCTCCTTATTACGATTACTGTAATAAATATATCACTAACCGTAATATAAGTCAAGCAGATTCAAGGAAATTATTTAAGGGGCATGAAAATGGAGCAGCAACATTTTCGTGTTACTGCTCCACTTTGATACAGAATAGTAGGGTACGCTGTTCTCAATTTGTGTTGTTGCTTCTTTACCGTATATGAGCATTGGCGCCGGGGTTGTCGTTGCCGTAACCTTCCAGCAGGTTGATAACGCCCCAGATACCGAGACCGGCACCGAGCGCGATAACGAGGGTCTGAAGAACGGTGATTGCCTGTTCAAAAAATGCCATATAGTTTGTTAGCCGGAATCTGATTAAAAAATAGGTTTGTCATGTTTCATAGGCATACAAAAGCCGGAACAATCTGCCGCCCGGTTTCCGGGGGCATGATTCCGGCTGTCCTCCTTTTTCATTATTTTTTCTCGCGATTGTCCGCTTTGTACGCCAATGGCCCATAGAGGGCAGATGCGGCGAATAGATAAGATCACTCCCTTCTAAAGCGGAACGAAATTAAGCGCCCTTTGTGTCTACTTCATATACATCGCAGACCTCATTGGGCTTGAGTTTCAGCCTTGCGGACAAGAATGCTTCAATATCAAAAGCGTTCTTGTCATCCGCGTCGGCAGTGTACTTGAAATTGGGGTGCTTGGTGATGTCGTACTTATCCGAAAGGAAAGGACGCACACCGCGCAGCTGGAGGATACACTTGCCGCCATCCATAACAGCAAGCTCATCCTGGCTCATCAGCTCTTTCCCCAATTTTTGATAGTTGAGTGAATGGGATGTTTCCCTCCCACGGCTCTCTCCGGTGTTGTAGGTGTCGATGGTTTCCTTACCCAGCACGGCGGCCAGCTCCTTGAGAGTGGTCGGCTCCTTACCGCCCAGAAAGATGGAAGTATCCATGTTTCCGATAATGGTATCTGCGTTATCCTTATAAATCGCCTTGAGCTGACTCTGCGCCTGCAACACCAGACAGGCGGAGATCTCACGGCTTCGGATGGTGGCCACCAGCTTTTCCAACTTGGGTATCTGGCCAATGTTGGCGCACTCGTCGATCAGACAGCGCACATGAACCGGCAGTCTGCCGTCGTACACATCGTCGGCCTTTTCGCAGAGCAGGTTAAACAGCTGGGTATAACACATGGATATAAGGAAATTAAAGCTGTCATCAGTGTCACTCATGATGAGGAACAGGGCAGTTTTCCTGTCTCCCAGAGTATCCAGCTCCAGCTCATCATAAGCCGTGACCTCACGCAACTCTGCAATGTCGAACACGGCAAGGCGAGCGCCGCAGGAAATCAAAATCGACTTGGCTGTTTTTCCGGCGGCCAGCTTATATTTCTTATACTGGCGCACCGCAAAGTGGTTTGGCTTCTCGGCTTCCAGTGCATCAAACATCAGGTCTACGGGGTTTTTGAACTCCTCGTCATCCTCACGGACTTCCATGGCGTTGATGAACTCAATGAGGGTGGAGAAGTTTTGTTCCTCCACCGGAGCCTCATAATGGATATAGCCAATAAGCGCGCAGTACAACAAGGTTTCTGCTTTTACCCAGAAATCGTCTCCGGCCTTGCCTTCGCCTTTGGTATTGGCGATCAGCGTTGTTACCAGCTTCAAGATGTCCTTTTCGCTATGGATATAGGCGAAAGGGTTATAGTGCATGGACTTCTTGAAGTTAATGGTATTTAGGACCTTGATTCGGTACGGCTCATAAATGACCTTGCCGTGCTTATCCTTCATAGGCTTTCCGTCTTTCCCCAGCTTGGGTGCGCCCCTTTGGAGCATTTTTCCGCACTCCACCAAAATGGTTCCCTTCGGGTCTGTGACCACATAGGAACTGTGCATCTGCATCAGATATGAGGTAGGCACCCTGCGCCTTGCTGACTTTCATCA
>NZ_QWGJ01000045.1:0-4286 GCF_003435225.1 Clostridium sp. AF28-12
CAGTTACCAGTTCAGATACTGCTCCGTGAATAATTCAGGATTAATTATGTCAAGTTGTTCCATAATCTTTCTAATAAAAAGACATAATACCGTGTCGATAAAATCATCTTGCCTTGAAGTTCCATAGCAAAGCTCATTTTCAACCTCGCCAAATCTTGTTATTAAAGATGCCAATACATGACTAGCTTGATCTATGATATTCTTCACCGCACATTTTCATCAATCTTAAAAAACAACTCTACAAAAGTATTCAAATAACTGTCATTCATAGTAAATTTCTTTCCGATATTAACCATTAACTGTATAGTGGTTCAGTTGTCAAGACAAAAATCCAAGCTTTTTATAATGAACTGATATATGTAACTAGGTAGGGGAGAAAATCCCCCTTAGGCTGCGTGATCATCCAGTAACAGGATTGGATAATAGCAGGATGCCGGTGTCTGATTATTGAGTGCGGAATGACAACGTTCAAAGTTGTATGTATGCACA
This sequence comes from Clostridium sp. AF28-12, assembly GCF_003435225.1. Taxonomy (NCBI): domain Bacteria; kingdom Bacillati; phylum Bacillota; class Clostridia; order Eubacteriales; family Clostridiaceae; genus Clostridium; species Clostridium sp. AF28-12. The sequence goes on from NZ_QWGJ01000045.1 coordinate 490, forward strand.
TATTTCCCAATAGCCTTCCTTGCTTCTCGGATATTGTTGTATTGAGTCAGATATGCTTCCTCGTACTTGAAACTCCGGAACCATCGTTCGATCATGATATTGTCAGCCCACCGGCTTTTACCATCCATGCTTTGACGGATCTGGTTCTCTTTGAGGAAATTCATGTACTCATTGCTTGTAAACTGACAGCCCTGATCCGAATTCAGGATAACAGGTTTTGCCACCATAAACGCCTTTTTTAACGCAGTTATGACCATTCTGGTATCCAGAGTATCATCGACTTCCCAGCCAACGATACAGCGGCTGTACCAGTCAATCACAGCGGTCAGATACAGGAATCCACGCTTAATGGGGATGTATGTAATGTCGATTGACCATGCCTGATTTGGACGGTCGATAACGGCGTTACGTAGCAGATACGGGCAGACTTTAGCCTGTTGCATACGTTTAGAAAGGTTCATTTTTGGATAGATTGGATCGATCCCCATTTCATTCATATAACGGCGCATTTTCCGGCGGCCAACCTGATACCCACGTTTCTTCAGTTGGGCAGACAATTGTCGTGCTCCCCAGGCCGGGTTATCCGTGTGTAAACGATCTATGATTGATTTGCAATCTAACTCCTCCTGAGATATGGGCGTGCCCTTGTAATACACACTGGTACGGTTGATATCAAGAAGCGCAGTTCCTGTTTTAACTGGAAGTTCTTTAGTCTTCAAAAGGTTTTGGACTAAATTTACTCTCGTAGTCAGGTCCAAGTGTTTCTTCAGATTTTTTTTTCAACCAATCCACCTGCATGGTGAGCTGGCCAACTTTTTTCGCATATTCAGCTTTTTCCTTGCGCTCTAAAGCAAGTTTTTCTTTTAGATTATCCTCTCGGGTGTCATCAAAAACCACGGATGCTTTATCGAGGAACTCCTTCTTCCAGTTGCGAAGAAGATTCGGCTGAATATTGTTTTCGGTTGCGATTGTATTTAAGTCTTTTTCTCCTTTGAGCAGTTCAATCACTAATTCTGATTTGAATTTGGCTGAGAGATTTCTTCTTGTTCGAGACATAATAAAAATCCTTCTTTCTGTAGTGTTTACAGTATATCAGATTCATTAAGAAATGTCTCTTGAAGTGTCTTAAATTACGATACCATTATACTGTTTCAATAAATAATTGTTTTATATCCCCCATTAAAGCAGGCTCAGAAATAGATAATGGAGATACATCGTTGTATGTTTTAAACACCTTACATTTTGTATCATCACCATAATTTAAACAATTTCCTTTTAATGCCTTCCCAAATCCGGAAAAGAGATAATATACTTCCGTTTCATTTGAATCTTGTTCTACTAACCCATATTGATATAACGATGATACCACTGCACTATTTTTTTGTTTCTCATCAATTCTCGTTTTTCTTATGTATTCCAATTCAAACGGAGTACATTGATTAATAATTTGTGCCAATTTAAAATACAATGAAATCTCAATTTCTTGCAATAGCAAACATCTAGTTAACATTGCAAAACAATCCACTTTCATTTCATCCTCTAGTTTGTCAATCAAATATATCTGATTTTTTACAAATTCGATATACTTTTCATTATCATTATTAAATCGTGAAGCCATCTTTACTTGTTCGCCGTAGTCTTTGTATGTTCCTTGTAAAAATCTTTTTATCTTATTCCAAAATATAACAGTTGGCATATGAAAGACTATCTGCTTTACATCCTTAGCTGCTAACGTTCCAGATACTGGATCTTTACTTATAACAGCTTGTATTAAATTCCAAAATGCATCCCCTGCATATTCTTTTAAGTCATTATTTTTAACGATTGAAGCCAGTTCATTAAGTTGTTCATCAAACATTTTCTCATCCTCCTGTCAAATAAATAGATATATATTCTGCATATATTCTACCATCATCTAATCTAATATTGTCCAACATCAATGCCTGAAACAAAACATCCCCAACACTCTCCAGTCTTACCATTCCATACTCTTTTTCCGTAAAGCCTTCAATCTGCATCTTCTGCAAAGCAGCTTCCTTTCTCGCCACCAGACAATGCGTATACAATGCCATAATATATTTATCTGATAACAGAAAGGCATATGTTTCGTTCCCTTGATATGTATCCTTGTGGCATATCGAAATAGCATCTGACCGTTTCCAAATATACATCTCCATTATACTGCGGCTTTAACTTCTTTGCATACCTTTTAATTGTTGCGAATATATTATTTCTTTCGATTGCTGTTCGAGACCTCTTAAATACAGGTTTTCTTCCACGCAAATCCATATACACATTATTCAGAATAGTTTTTCCAGTATATTGTCTGAAATCCCTTATTCTTAACAAATAGGATAACACATCTTCCAATTTTTTCTCTGATGTTATCTCCTGATACGAATAATCCCCAAATTCAATATGATCCAGCTTTAAAGGACTGCTCCCCTTTGCAATTTCTCGTTCCATTACTCTATTGATATCTCTCATTGATTCCATAATTTCTCCTTCCCACTTTTGGTCACAATGTCCCAAAGTAAAAACGGGCAGCTACAAGATTTCTCCCATAACCGCCCTACCGCTGTTCATCTCAATTATTCCATTTCAGCCGCCTTTGCAAAATATGCTTTCCGGTCTGTGAGTGCTCTTTTCTCCTGTTCGGACAAACATTGGAATATCTCACTATACCCCATCCCTTCCATCGGAGTATCCTTTGCCAGTAAAAATAGCTTTGTATCAAACCACTCCTACCATAAATTTTCAAACATGCTTTGACTGTCTGTAAAGGTAATTACATCCTCAAACCCCTGTGGTGGTCTATAATACTGCAATTTGACAAACCCATATCTCCCGGCATCCAATACCAGTATATTTTCAATTTCATACAGTTCGGTAAAGGCATTAGCAACTTTCTGGCATTTTAGCTCCTCATCCTCTGTAATATATGTTTCTTTCATACGATGACATCCTCTCCGTTTTTTACATTATATCTCTATTATCACACTTTTGGACATCGTGACCAGAAGTGCCTGCAATCATCTTTATTATCTCCACAAATACTGCGATCATCCTTGCAATTACAATGATACCACCTATCAGACCACCAATGATGCCGTTAAATGCCAACACCCCAATGCTCCCGGCAATTCCAAAATTTTTAGGTATGAAGAACATACACATTTTCCGAATCCCATAGGGAAAACCTATCATAATCCAGAAAAGGAAATAATCAAATCCGTTTTCCTGTTGGCATACCGGATAACACATCAGTATCCATAAACCAAGTATCAATACCGGAACGATAATCTTAAACAATACCCTTTTCATGCCAGCCTCCCCCATACATATCATGCTGCACTTCCTGCTGATAATAATGATTTATTGTTGATGGCGCATTATACAGTGCCGTAACCATGTATGCCTTAATGTTTGAAATTTTTGTTGTCGTGTCTTTCATACACCCCATCACATACTTCAGATGATTGCTCCTCAGCTTTAAGAATTTTGACTTTACAAGCTCATAGGGATACTCCTCCCCCGCAATCCGTATCGTAGTCCGCTTTACACATACAACCTCACAGATCAATTCAAATAATTCATCATACAGTTCCCTGTCATTTATTTCATCATATTTCATGTGATAATCGTACTCAATATTTTCTTTGATAATCTCTATGTATGCATCTGCTCCATCCAGCCTATCATCAGTCTGCTTTCCTTCACCGGATGGATAGATTGGATTGGTATAACTCATATCAGTATAATTTAACCTATTGTGCTATTTCAAATAAAACGTTTAA
>NZ_QWGJ01000046.1:0-2892 GCF_003435225.1 Clostridium sp. AF28-12
TGAAAAGCGGCGCTTCTGGACGCGCGGTAAATTTCTATCATTCTTCCGAACAAGATTACCGTAATGATAATTGACAGAATGTGCATGGTAACACTGATCAACATCGTTTCCATGGATAGCAGGAACAAATCCCCTAACTCCATATCCTCCAGGGCATCCACAATCCGTGAAATTGCTTCTGTTGCATCCACCGCAGTGTTTCCTGATATCACCCCGGCGGCATTGTTGACCACATGCTGGCCAACATCAAAGACCGCCATCGTGATATTGAACGTATTTGTCACCAGATAAATGGCTACATACGCTTTGAAGATCCAGAGGAAAATGTTATAAGTCTCAAATTCATGGAAATTGTTTTTCTGTGTTACCATCGTGATCAATTCATAGCACAGGACAAAGGTGATGATCAGTCCCGCAATGGGGACGATCACCGTTTGGGATATATTCTGGATCAGATTAAAAATCCCTGCATTCCATCCCTGCGGTGTCTGTCCCACCTGCCCGGCTATGGTTCCCACCTGCTCATTGACAGACGTGAACATGTTATCCAAACATGACTTGATAAGTCCAATCAGGATATCCTTTATCGCTTCCGTAATTCTCTCAATGATGGTGTTCATCTACCACTCCTCTTAAGAGAACAATGTTGCCAGCTGTGGAATCAGGGTAGTTCCCAGCAGCATGATTCCGGCACCAGCCATCAGCTGTTTTATCCCCAATTAGGTGTAAAACTCTGCTCGATGGCGGGCGGCGGCGTACAAAAAATCTATATGGTGTTTTTAAGAGAATCGTCCCGGTAGGACAGGTCAGGCAGTGACCTGTTCCACCTCTGGGATGGGTTTGAGATTAAAATGAATTTCGATAGAAATGTGTCTTGTTTTATCTTCGTCAATGCGCTCATGCACGACGATTTCTTTGATTAAGCGGTTAAGGGTGGCTGCGTCCAGCTCTGTGATGTTGGCATATTCCTGAATGGCTTCCACCCATTGTTTTGCGTCATTGGCAAGCTGGGCTTCATCGGACAGCCGCTTCCTGCCCTCGGACACTTTTGCTTTAAGCTCCGTCTGCTCGGTCTGTGTCTTTTCCAGCATGGTGTTGAAATTCTGCTCACTGATACGCCCTGCAATCATATCCTCATAAAGCCGCATGACCATTTTGTCCAGAACCTCAATCCGTTCCTCGTCCCTTGTAAGGGAGCGTTCCATTGCTTCCCGCTGTTCCCGCTGCTCTGCTTCACAGGTATTGGTCAGGCGGTCGGCAACCGCTTCCCCGTCCATCAGGGCAGCCCTGGCACATTCCCGGATTTTCCGCAGCACATGGCTGTAAAGGGTGTCATAGTCAATCCGGTGCTGGGTGCAGTGGTTCTTTCCAAAGGCATTGTAGGTCTTGCAGGAATAAATCTGCTGGGGATGTTTTGCGTTTGTGCAGCGTATCGTCAGCGACTTCCCACACTCGCCGCATTTTATCAGTCCGGCAAACAGGCTGATTTCATTGGTCTGCCCCGGACGCTGGCGGGATTTCAGCTTGTTCTGCACAATGTCAAAGCTCATGCGGTCAATCAGCGGTTCATGCTGCCCCTCCACCACAATCCAGTCCTCCGGCTTCTTTTCCCCAATCGTGCCGATTTTGAAACGGTAGTCCTTTTTCTGGGAAGCAATCGCCCCGGTGTAGACGGGATTCATCAAAAGGTCTTTGATAACGGAGAAGTCCCACATATACCGCCCGTTTTCCGGGTCTTTCTTTTCCCATTTGGTGCGGGTATTGCGAAGCCCCCGTTCCCGGTTCCACCATGTGGGGCAGGGGATTTTTTCTTCCTCCAGCCGTCTGCGGATATAGTTCGGACCATGACCGTTCAGGGCATATCCGAAAATCAGCCGCACAATCGGGGCGGTTTCCTCGTCAATGAGCAGATGGTTTTTGTCCTCCGGGTCTTTCCGATACCCAAACGGGGCAAGACACCCGGTAAACTGTCCTTTCTGCGCTTTCAGAAGATAAGAGGAATGGACTTTCTTGGAAATATCCTTGCTGTACATCTCGTTCAGGATATTCTTGAACGGGGCAATATCGTTGTTATCCCGCAGGGTGTCGATACCGTCATTCATGGCGATATAGCGGACACCGTTTCTTGGGAAAAAGTCCTCAATCAAATGCCCGGTTTGCAGATAGTTACGCCCCAGTCGGCTGAGGTCTTTCGTGATGACAAGGTTGATTTGCCTGCGCTCAATGGCTCTCAACATTCTCTGTAAATCAGGACGCTCCATATTAAGACCTGTGAAGCCATCGTCCTGATAGACTGCCACAACCTCCCATCCCTGCTTTTCGCAGTATTTTTCCAGCATATCACGCTGGTTTGCGATACTGGCACTTTCGCCTTGCAGGTCATCGTCCTTTGACAGCCTGCAATAGACCGCTGCACGATACCCTCCGGCAAGTGCCGAACCGATTGTTCTGTATTCCATTTCGTTCATCATAGCCATTTACCCACACAATCCAGACGGTATCTGGCTCTTTTGAACCTCATCTTCATTATAGCTCATATCTTTCCTTTTAGCAAGATAGTCTTTCGTATTTGTCTTACCGTATTTCTGGGAAATCAGGCTGACGAACACATCGGTTGCGTCAAGCTCCCCGTCAAACACCGTAGTCACATGAATCTCTGTTTTGTTTTTTGCCATAGGCAGTTATCCTCCATACATGAAAATAGCCAGACAGAGGGTGTCGGCAACGAAGTCCGGCAACGGGCTTCAAAAGACCTTGCAAACAATCTCAATCTGGCGATGGTTACTATTTATACTTTTCTTTTATTTTTCTGTTGTTTTGGTTGTCATAGGGGAGAAAAGCCGATAGTTTCGGGATTTTCCCCGGCAACCGGCTCGGCAACGGGATAGCAAC
>NZ_QWGJ01000046.1:2902-3584 GCF_003435225.1 Clostridium sp. AF28-12
GGATTTTCCCCGGCAACCGGCTCGGCAACGGGATAGCAACAGGGGGTGCAACGGGCTGCCATTTTCAGAATGGAAGCTCCATCTGTTCTGTGACCTCCACAAAACCGTCCATCGTTTTTTCAGACGGGTTGCCGGAGTCCGTTGCCGGGTTTTCACGCTCCCAGCCCTTTTGTCTGCCATATTCGGAAAACATTCTTGGGTTCGGGAAGTACCGCCAGCCAGAAATGCACTGGTTCATAATCTCGTTGATTTCCCGGATTTCCCATTGCTTCGGCTCGTCAAAGGCATGGTTCAAGGCTTCCTTATAGAGCTGCTTGGAGCAGACCATGCTCCCGGTGTACTTATCAAGATACGCCTGTATCATCCCGGCTTTGGTATCCTCCGGCATAAAATCCCGCTGGTGTTCTTTGAGATACCGCTGCATGGCAGGGCTGAAAGCCAGCTTGAACCTGCCGCTTCTGTAAATTTCCATCGCTTCTGCCCACATCTGCTCGATATAGGCTCTGGAAGCGGCTTCGTCCTCCAAAATGTGAACCTCGGCTTGCTCCGGGTACACCATGACGGGGATAAAGCGGCGGTTGCCGGAACGGTCAAGGGGCAGGAAGTCAAGGGCATTGGAAGTGCCGCCAAACACGCACTGACGGGGGCGGTCTGCCGGGTGGGTTTCATAGGGTATCTTGTA
>NZ_QWGJ01000046.1:3594-4061 GCF_003435225.1 Clostridium sp. AF28-12
CGGTCTGCCGGGTGGGTTTCATAGGGTATCTTGTAGACCTCTTTCTGCCGGCTTAAAAACGACTTGATTTCCTCAATGCTCTTGGCGTTGGCAGTTGCCATCATTTCCGACATTTCGATAATCCAGTGACCTTGCAGCTTGCGGTACACATTGTCATCGTCCAGCTTCCGCAAATCATCGGAGAACCACTCGTCCCGGACTGCCAGCAGACGGAAGAAGGTGGACTTGCCAGCCCCCTGACCGCCTACCAGACAGAGCATGATTTCAAACTTGCACCCCGGCTGAAAGGCTCGTGAGATTGCACCCAGCAGGAACAGCTTCAACGCTTCATAGGTGTAATCGTCTGCGTCAGCCCCCAGAAAGTGCCGCAGACAGAAACGGATTCGTTCTGTCCCGTCCCACACAAGGGCACTTAGGTAGTCCCGGATGGGATGGTACTTGTTTTCATTCGCCACAATCCCGATGGC
>NZ_QWGJ01000047.1:0-3122 GCF_003435225.1 Clostridium sp. AF28-12
GACCTTCCTGGATAAGCCCTCGACCGATTAGTAACAGTCAGCTCCGTACATTACTGCACTTCCACCTCTGCCCTATCTACCTCGTCGTCTTCAAGGGGTCTTACTTCTTTCGAATGGGATATCTCATCTTGAGGGGGGCTTCACGCTTAGATGCCTTCAGCGTTTATCCCTGCCAGACTTGGCTACCCGGCCATGAGCTTAGCAGCTCAACCGGTACACCAGCGGTCCGTCCATCCCGGTCCTCTCGTACTAAGGACAGCTCCTCTCAAATATCCTCCGCCTGCGCCGGATAGGGACCGAACTGTCTCACGACGTTCTGAACCCAGCTCGCGTACCGCTTTAATGGGCGAACAGCCCAACCCTTGGGACCTACTTCAGCCCCAGGATGCGATGAGCCGACATCGAGGTGCCAAACCACTCCGTCGATGTGAACTCTTGGGAGTGATAAGCCTGTTATCCCCAGGGTAGCTTTTATCCGTTGAGCGATGGCAATCCCACTTTCATACCACCGGATCACTAAGTCCTAGTTTCCTACCTGCTCGACCCGTCGGTCTCGCAGTCAAGCTCCCTTCTGCCTTTGCACTCTTCGAATGGTTTCCAACCATTCTGAGGGAACCTTTGAGCGCCTCCGATACCCTTTCGGAGGCGACCGCCCCAGTCAAACTCCCCACCTGACATTGTCCCCGATCCGGATCACGGACCATGGTTAGAAACCCAGTAACGCAAGGGTGGTATCCCAACAGCGGCTCATATGAAACCGGAGTTCCATACTCGTAGCCTCCCACCTATCCTGTGCATGCATTACCGAATCCCAGTATCAAGCTGGAGTAAAGCTCCATGGGGTCTTTCCGTCCTGGCGCAGGTAACCAGCATCTTCACTGGTATTTCAATTTCACCGGGTGCATTGTCGAGACAGCGCTCAAATCATTACGCCTTTCGTGCGGGTCGGAACTTACCCGACAAGGAATTTCGCTACCTTAGGACCGTTATAGTTACGGCCGCCGTTTACTGGGGCTTCAATTCAAAGCTTCGATTGCTCTAACCTCTCCTCTTAACCTTCCAGCACCGGGCAGGCGTCAGCCCATATACATCACCTTACGGTTTCGCATAGACCTGTGTTTTTGCTAAACAGTTGCTTGAGCCTATTCTCTGCGGCCAGATCTCTCTGGCACCCCTTATCCCGAAGTTACGGGGTCATTTTGCCGAGTTCCTTAACAATGCTTCTCCCGCCGGCCTTAGGATTCTCTCCTCATCCACCTGTGTCGGTTTACGGTACGGGCACATGATACACAATAGCGGCTTTTCTCGGCAGCTGGAATCGGATGCTTCCCTACTTTGGTTCGGTCCGCGTCACGCCTTTGGCTTGTCAGACGGATTTGCCTGCCTGACACCTCCTGCGCTTGCCCGGGAATCTGTCCCCCGGTCATCTTATCCCTCTGCGTCCCCACAGTTCTGATACCATGTGGTACAGGAATCTAAACCTGTTGTCCATCAGCTACGCTTCTCAGCCTTGCCTTAGGCCCCGACTTACCCAGGGCAGATCAGCTTTACCCTGGAAACCTTAGATATTCGGCCTGGAGGATTCCCACCTCCATCTCGCTACTCATTCCGGCATTCTCTCTTCTTAAAAGTCCACAGCTCCTTATCGGTACTGCTTCGCCCCTTTAAGAATGCTCCTCTACCAATGTATAAATACATTCCTGAGCTTCGGTGTTGTGTTTCAGCCCCGGACATTTTCGGCGCAGGACCTCTCGACTAGTGAGCTATTACGCACTCTTTGAATGTGTGGCTGCTTCTGAGCCAACATCCTAGTTGTCTTTGAAATCCCACATCCTTTTCCACTTAACACACACTTTGGGACCTTAGCTGCAGGTCTGGGCTCTTTCCCTTTTGACGACCCAACTTATCTCGTGCCGTCTGACTCCCGTACATCATCTGTATGGCATTCGGAGTTTGATATTCTTCGGTAGGCTTTGACGCCCCCTAGGAAATTCAGTGCTCTACCTCCACCAGACTAATACGAGGCTAGCCCTAAAGCTATTTCGAGGAGAACCAGCTATCTCCGGGTTCGATTGGAATTTCTCCCCTATCCACACCTCATCGCCACCCTTTTCAACGGATGTGCGTTCGGTCCTCCACGAAATTTTACTTTCGCTTCAACCTGGACATGGATAGATCACCCGGTTTCGGGTCTGCACATGCTGACTTGACGCCCTATTCAGACTTGCTCTCGCTTCGGCTCCGCACCTAAAGTGCTTAACCTTGCCAGCATCCGCAACTCGCCGGACCGTTCTACAAAAAGTACGCGGTCGCACCTTAACGTGCTTCCACAGCTTGTAAACACAGGGTTTCAGGTTCTCTTTCACTCCCCTCCCGGGGTCCTTTTCACCTTTCCTTCACAGTACTATGCGCTATCGGTCACTAAGGAGTATTTAGCCTTGGGGGGTGGTCCCCCCGACTTCCTGCAAGGTTCCACGTGTCTCGCAGTACTCTGGATCCCACTAGCTCCCTTCTGGTTTCATGTACGGGACTTTCACCCTCTCTGGTCTGACTTCCCAGACAGTTCCATTACCATACGGGTCACATAACGTGGTCCTTAACCCCGGAATGCACGCATTCCGGTTTGGGCTCTTCCAATTTCGCTCGCCGCTACTTTCGGAATCGATGTTTCTTTCTCTTCCTCCGGCTACTTAGATGTTTCAGTTCACCGGGTTCCCGGCGTATGGCTATGTATTCACCATACGTCACTTGAGGTGCACTCAAGTAGGTTTCCCCATTCAGAGATCTCCGGATCAAAGGATATTTGCTCCTCCCCGAAGCTTTTCGCAGCTTATCACGTCTTTCATCGGCTCTTAGTGCCAAGGCATCCACCCTGCGCTCTTTCTAGCTTAACCAGTAGTATCTCCGCCGCGGGAACGGCTTCCATACGAAGGTGCATAGCGTTGCACCCCTGGTCTTTGTGTTTACTTGATTCTTTCGGTTACGTATCTTTCGATACGCCTCGGATGTCTTGTATCTTAAATATTTAAGATTCAATTATTCAATATGTGATTTTCAAGGTACGTTAGGGATTAGATTTAATCCCGAGTGGAGATGGAGAGATTCGAACTCTTGACCCCCTG
>NZ_QWGJ01000047.1:3132-3734 GCF_003435225.1 Clostridium sp. AF28-12
TCGATACGCCTCGGATGTCTTGTATCTTAAATATTTAAGATCAATTATTTCAATATGTGATTTTCAAGGTACGTTCTGACTGAAGTTTATCAGTCATTAGCGAGTTCAATATACTTGAACTTACTAATCACTGGTAAAAACCAGTTATTAACAGCATTACCCTGCTGGAACGGGTTAACACATTCATCATCGCGAACTTCGCCTTTATCTCCACCCGCTAGAACATGTCTGTTTTATTTGAAAACTCTTTCGAGTATTTTTCAAATAAAATCCGGCACCCACCTGCTCTCCCATGCCGTCTCCAGCATAGTACCATCGGCCGCTTACGTCTTAACCGTCGTGTTCGGGATGGGAACGGGTGTGTCCCATAAGCGCATCGGCACCGGAATTTTCGTGTTTTCATGAGTAAGTGCAGAACGAATCAATAAGAAATCGTGTTGAAAGCTTGCTTTCATAAGCGATTTTGTTTGGTTCGTTCTATAAGCGGCGAATGCCGCGACCGAACGAACTTGTTCGTGAGGTTTGCACTTACGGGCTATGCCCTGAAAACTCAACAGTACGTAAAACCCTTACTTCTTCTTCCTTAGAAAGGAGGTGATCCA
>NZ_QWGJ01000048.1:0-3572 GCF_003435225.1 Clostridium sp. AF28-12
CCCTGTCAGAACCTTTCTCTGATCGGCAACCGCTCCGGCCTTGCTGGGGCAAAATCAAGCCTGTTCTATCAGGCGTTTCGTATCATACAGGAAATGAGGGATGCTACTGATAACCTATATCCAGCTATCGCTGTTTGGGAAAACGTCATGGGAGCGTTTTCTACAAATGACCGGATGGACTTTAGAGCCGTCCTATCCGCCTTCTCGGACACCGAAGTTCCAATGCCTCCTTCGGGAAGATGGGGAAACGCCGGAATGGTGCGAGGGGGAACGCCTGATGTGTGCTGGCGGCTCATGGACGCCCAGTATTGGGCAGGCTCCCGAAGGCTGGCACGAAGGCAGCGGATTTTCGTCGTGGCGGATTTTGGAGGCAGACGTGCCGCAGACATACTATTTAAGCCCCGTCCAATGCTCCCACTTCCTCCGCCTTGCGGAGAGGGCTGGCGGGCCGCCGCCGAAGGAGATCGAACAGCTTCTTTTGAAACAGGGTGGCAGATACCAGTCATCCACCCCTTTCAGTGCTTCCGTATGCGGGGAGCGGCAAAAAGGCAGGAAAAAACGGCCTTCCGAAACAGCTTCGGATTACCAACTGACCCTTTTCCCACTCTTTTAGCCAGTGATGTAACGCCCTTTGCCTTCTGGTATGAGGGCGACCCGAAGGGCGGCTGTATCCGTTTTCTGACGGAAACGGAAAGCGAACGGCTGATGGGGCTGCCGGAGGGCTGGACAAAGTACGGGGCGGACGGCGTGGAGATCCGGCCTCTGCAACGCTACAAGGCGCTGGGAAATGCGATTGCCCTCCCTTGTGCCGATTACATTATGGCCGGGATTTATGAGGTGCTGGCTGACCGGGCCGGAAAGGAGGAATGAGCCCATGTTTGAAGCTTATATAACCAATACAGCCCTATACCCCTTAATGGGGATTGAGGTAGGGACAACGGTACATTTCCCCATGACGACACAGGAGTTGCAGGCCGCCCTTGCCAAAATCGGGATAGACGGGAAACGGTACAACGAAGTGTTCTTTACCAGCTTTGACAGTGATGTGCTGGGGCTCTACGATCATCTCTACGAATGTGAGAACATCGACGAGCTGAACGAGCTGGGCCACGCCCTGCTGGAAGTACGGGATAAGGGCGGACTGGAAACCTTTGAAGCCGCTCTTGTCTTGGGAAACCACACAAGGAGCGTGAAGGATTTGATAAACCTGACGCAGAACCTTGACCTTTACCGCTTTTACCCGGATATTTCCGATGATGAAGGGCTGGGTCGTCTTTACGCCGACGAGCTTGGGACTATCGACATACCGGAGCACATTCAGAACTACTTCGATCATGAGGCATACGGGCGGGATGTGCGTATCAACGAGGGCGGCGTATTCGCTCCCGGTGGGTATGTGTCGGCAGTCCCGGAGGGCTTCAAGGAGTATTACCACGGGCCGCAGGACATCCCGCCGGAACACCGGATATTTGCCTATCCTGAAAAGGCCGAGCCTGTCCACTCCATTCTCGCTACACTCAAACAGTTTCAAGAAGCCCCACCCGCTCCGAAAAAGGACAAGGCGGGGCCTTCCCATGAAGAACGGTAAGACTTCGGGCCAGCATGGCCCGAAGCATAAAGGAGGTGCATACCATCAACTATTACCCTATCAATGAAGGAGCCGCCCGCCGGGCAAAAGAAATGAACAGCTTTTCCGACTACAAGGAAGGGAGCGCAACGGCGGAATACCGGACAATGGTGGACAAGGCCGCCGCCATAGCGGAACAGCAGAAATCCCGGGTGGACCCCATGTACCATGAGAAGATCGACCATCTGTTAGACACCTACGCCCGCAAGCTGGCCGAAAACATGAACCAAGGCTTTGCCATTGACGCAAGGGTTCCCTCTGTGATGATCGCCGGACCTGCCAATTTCCCGGTGGGAAAGAAGGAAAAGCAAAACCGGGCCCGGGACAGCAACATGGAGGAATGGCGGTATATTCAAGGGCTGCTGGATAAGATACGCAGTACCGGCATGGGCGGGATCAGCGCCGATGACCCAGCAGCGATTGAAAAGCTCCAGAAGAAGCTGGACGGGCTGGAACGCTTCCAGCTCATTATGAAGGAGGTCAACGCCTATTACCGCAAGCATGGCAAGCTGGACGGCTGTGCGCTGCTGTCGCCGGACCAGATTGAAAAGCTGAAAGCAAGCATGGCGTCAAGCTGGCGGAGCGACCCGAGGCCCTTTGAAAGTTACCAGCTTACCAACAACAATGCGGAGATCCGCCGGGTAAAGGCCCGTATCGAACAGCTTTCCAAACAGGCACAGCAGGAATTTTCCGGCTGGGAGTTCGATGGGGGCCGTGTGGAGATGAACCGGGAGGACAACCGCTTGCAGGTGTTCTTTGACGGAAAGCCTGACGCGGACACCCGGGCTGAGCTGAAAAGCAATGGTTTCCGCTGGGCTCCCAGCGTGGGCGCATGGCAGAGGCAGCTCACGGACAACGCCATCCGGGCGGCTGACCGTTTGGAATGTATCAAGCCGCTGTCCGGCGAAAAGCCCTCCCAGCTTCAAAAGAAGCCCTCTATCTTGCAGACCATGCGGGAACAGGGCGAAAAAGTCCAGACAGAGCCGGAAAAGAAAGCTCCGTCCGGCAGGGATGCCGAGCGGTAAGCCTCGGGCCACATTGGCCCGAGGTTTTCTGTTCCCCGATATTGTACGGGGGCCTCCCGGATAGCGGGGACCCCGACGGAAAGGAGGTTTTATGCAGGAAGAAGTAAACCAAAAAACGGTTGCCCTTTCGATCAGGACAACGAAGCTCACGGGAAAAGTGCTGGCTGCCGCTCTTGGAAAGGTGGCGCGGGCGGTGCAAAAGCACCACCGGAAGGCGCTGACCCCGCAGGGACGCCAGAGCGTGAAGAAGCTGATGAACCACTATGGCGGCAAAAGTGCCATGCCCTATGTGGGAGCTCCAAAGGATTTTGACCGGATCGCGAAGGAGTTCCATGTGGACTACGCTTTCCATAAAGTGAGCCCCGGCCATTACCTGCTGTTCTTCAAAGCCAATCAGGCGGACGCCATCACAGCGGCCTTCCAGAAGTACAGTGCAAAGGTGCTGAATAAAGAGCAGGACAAGGCTTCCATCCTCGGCCAGCTTCGGAAATTCACGGAGCAGATCAGGACACAGGCAAAGGAAAAGCAGCGGACCAGAGAGGCGGTGAAGGACGGACGTTGAGTGACAAGATTAGAAAATATGTGCTCCCCAACCTGCCGTACCTCTTTGTGTTCTGGTTTTTCTCCAAAATCGGGACGGCCTACCGGATCGCCCCCGGCACAGACTTCGGGACAAAGCTCATGGGGATGCTCGATACCTTCCCCAAAGCCTTTGAAACCTACTGGCCGGGGCTTGGCGGTATTGACCTGCTGGTGGGCCTTGCCGGTGCGGCTGGGGTGTATCTGCTGATACAGTCAAAGATCAGGCAGGCGAAAAAATTCTGGCGGGATGCGGAATACGGCACCGCCCGCTTTGGAACAAAGGAGGATATAAAGCCGTTTGTTGACCCTAAATTTCAGAACAATGTCATTCTGACCGG
>NZ_QWGJ01000049.1:0-3118 GCF_003435225.1 Clostridium sp. AF28-12
ACACCGAAATGATACCGAAACACGACAATCTGATAGGGGGATAGTCTACCCTATCGCTGATACTTCGGGAGATTTTAATCGGCTCTATGACCGTAATTTTGCCGAAAATCGCCCCGAAACCATACACTAAAACGGGAGGAAATACAATATGCCGAGAATGAGCAAAAAGAGGAAGCATGAGCTTTCCTTTTACCTCAATGACCGGGGGCGTGTCACTTACAACGAATTATGCCGGAAATGCCAGCATGGGTGCAGGCAGAGCTTCCGGGCGGTTGTGATTGACTGCCCCCGTTATTTATCCAAACGAGCAAAGAAAAAGGAGGAACACACAGAATGAATTTTGAATTTATGACGATAGACACACCATTGCCGCCCTGTATGCCCTTTCCCAGAGCGTTGACAGGATTTCCAGTCAGCAGCACCGCAAAGGTCATGTACTGCCGGATGCTGGACGCTATGCTATCCAAAGAGCAGGAGGACGAGAACGGAATCCTGTTTGTCTGCTTCCCTGTCACAGCCATTGCCGCAGTCCTGTCCCGCAGTCCCATGACGGTCAAGCGTTCTCTGAATGAACTGGAAAACGCCGGACTTATCATGCGGGTGCGTCAGGGCGTGGGAGAACCGAATAGGATTTATGTGCTGATACCGGGAAAGGAGGACGCTGCCCTTGCCTGATACCTCAAAGCTGGAAAAGCTCAACCGGGAGCTGGAGAAAAGCGAAAAGAAACTGCGGAAAGCCATCAATGATGAAAAGGCATTGCAGCACCAGTTAAAGCAGCTTACCCGAAAGGAACGGACGCACCGGCTCTGCACTCGTGGCGGTATGCTGGAAAGTTTTCTGCAAGAGCCGGAACGCCTAACAGATGATGATGTCATGCTGTTGTTGAAACTCATTTTTCACAGGCAGGACACGCAGGAACTATTGAAAAAACTGCTGGAACGGGAGAAGCCGGAAACCCCTTAGTTTACTAAGGGCGCAATTATACACCACCCAGAGGTTGGTGCATTGCGTTCTCCGAAGGCTCCTCACCGGAGGGCTGTGATTTTCCGCAGTCATGGTCTGCTCCAAATCAAACAGGGGACGCTACACTTCCCCTGCGCTGGCTGCAGCCAGCTACCCTTTTGTGGACTTGCCTGTTGGGGACACCTTGCGGTGCAAGCTGTTCCCAGCCGACAAGTTTCATAAAATATGCTATCTTTTCGATAATCGATGAAGTATAATAAAGTCAGAAATAAATCAGGAATTTGAGGTCAAGGCTTAAACGTGAGGTTTATATGAAAAAATACCAATGTCCTTGCTGCGGATATTTTACCTATAATGTTCCGGCAAATGAAGATTGTGGGTATATTTGCCCCGTTTGTTTTTGGGAGAATGACCCGTTCATTGCTTCTGATAACGAACCAAGCGACTCTAATCATGGAATAACGCTAAAAGAAGCGAAATCCAATTTCTCAAAATTTGGTGCTTGTGAAAAAGAAATGTTATGTTATATCCGACCACCAAGAGATGATGAAAAAGAAATTTCATAGCGACAACTTCCAACTTGTAGAACTGAAAAATTAGAAGTTGTAAAGGAGTGTGATAAAATGGAAACACTTTTTGACCAATACAAAGAACTGAATATAAATGGCTCTTTGATTTGTCTTGAACAAGTTGAAGATATTTATTCTTACTTCTGCTATCCGACCAATGCAAAGGCAATAGGTTTTGAAGGAAGTATTATGTATTGCTTTATTGAGCCGTATGGGGAAATGGTTTTTGCCTGCAATCCTGATACTTGTGCAGATGTTTTTGTTTATCCACTGGCAAGAACCTTTGAGGATTTTATGAGACTTATTCTTGCTTGTGGTTCTACTAATCCTATTGAGCAGATTATTTGGATGGACAAAGACAAATTTGAAAAACACCTCAAAGAGGAAGAAGCAATCCGCACAGAGGAACAGAAAGCGACATTAAGTTATCTTGAAACAGAATTAGAAATTTCCCCTATTGATAACCCTTATGACTATGTAAAAGAACTGCAATCTCGCTTTGACAATAGTGGCATTGAGTATAGTGATGAATACTATGATGTTTTGGGGATTGATAGAAAATAACAACAAATAAATTCCAGTTCGTCAGCTTCACATCGGGTCAACTTGTCCCGAACTTTTACAACTAAATACCCGCCGCCCACACAGCGGCACACCGAGCAGGAAATCTGAAAGAAAGGTTTCCTGCTTTTTTTCTGCCCAAAATGAGGTGGTAAAACGCCACCCCGTCCACCAATTAGCGAAAGGAGGGACACGAAATGCCCTGTCCACACAACGAAATCACGATTGTTCAGCGCAGTCAGCGGCAGTCTGCGGTTGCCGCCGCTGCTTACCAGAGTGGCGAAAAACTGTTCTGTGAATATGACCAGCAAGTGAAGCACTACCCGGAAAAGCGTGGTATCGTCCACAATGAAATCCTGCTCCCACCTAATGCCCCACAGGAATATGCAGACCGCAATACTTTGTGGAACGCCGCCGAAGCGGTGGAAAAACAATGGAACTCCCAGCTTGCAAGGCGGTGGGTGCTTACCATCCCCAGAGAGATACCGCCCGACCAGTATGCTGTCCTTGTCCGGGAGTTTTGTCAGAAGCAGTTTGTTTCCAAAGGCATGATTGCTGACTTTGCCATCCATGACCCCCATCCGCCGGGACACAATCCCCACGCCCATGTCATGCTCACTATGAGGGCAATGGACGAACATGGAAAATGGCTTCCCAAGAGCCGCAAGGTTTATGACCTTGATGAAAGCGGAGAACGGATAAAACTTCCGTCCGGCAGGTGGAAAAGCCACAAGGAGGATACGGTTGACTGGAACGACCAGAAGTATTGTGAAATCTGGCGGCATGAATGGGAGGTCATCCAGAACCGCTATCTGGAAGCCAATGACCGCCCGGAGCGTGTGGACTTGCGTTCCTATGCCAGACAGGGGCTTGATATTATCCCTACTGTCCATGAGGGGGCTGCTGTCCAGCAGATGGAAAAGCGTGGTATCCAGACAAATATCGGCAACCTGAACCGGGAAATCAAAGCTGCCAACCGCCTAATGAAGTCCATCCGGCAGCTTATCCAAAACCTCAAAGGCTG